>CAIRZD010000508.1 GCA_903882965.1 uncultured Bacteroidota bacterium | reverse complement strand
TAGCAAACCGTAGTACCGATACAGATATTAGGATTGCCGCTGATTGGGTTAGGCAACGGATTAACAGTTACGATCGCAGTTATTATACAACCAGTGCCCAATGTATAAGTGATGATTGATGTGCCGCCGGAGATACCGGTTACTACACCGGTTGCACTCACTGATGCTACACCTACACTCCCGCTCAGCCATGTTCCACCAGTTACGGCATCTGTTAAGTTCGTCGTCAACCCTACACATATAGTAGTAGGTGAGCCGGTTATGGAAGGGGTATTACATTGCAAATTCACTACATAATCAGCTTCATCACCATCATTATATGTAGGCCCAGTTCCTCCAAATTGTGATAAACAAGGGTCCAGATCCGTAGATAACGCTTGTGTACCAGCTGCATTTTCAATAATACCACGCACACGCATCAGGTGCGTACCATATGCGGCAGTGTTGGGTATGATAACATTGAAGGTAGTTGTACTGGATGTAGCAGTAGTACTATAGCCGACAACATTCCCACCCGCAACAAGGGCTGTTCCGGTATTGGAAACTTCTTCGGTCGTTTCAAATGTTCCGTTATTATTAAAGTCTATCCATACTTGTGCTTCCTGGTATGAAGTAGCAATACCCCAAGTTACCGAACTTGCATAAGTAGGGAATGTAGCTGTACCACCCGTATACAAAGTAATAGGGCTTAATGACGTATGGTTAATATATCCACTGCTCGATGCTAATGCACACAGGCCTGCATCATTCAGGTTTGATCCCGTAGCTGCAGTAACTGAAAATGCGTCTATCCCATATGATGGGGTCTCAGGAAGAGGTGATATCTTCACCGTTACAAAACCATTCCCGGCTGCATTTACATTCCCTGTATTCGTAACACTGGTCAGCGTTGCTGCTGCATAATTAGACCCGCCGCCACCGCCGCCAAAATCTGCGCCACCGCCGCCATAATAACCGCCGCCGCCGCCGCCGCCATAAACTTCCGCGGCAGTACCACCTGTTCCCGGTGTTCCTGTTCCTGCGGTAGGGAAGATACCACCACCGGTGGCTCCTGCACCACCGCCACCTGTTGTGGCGCCTTGCCCGCAATAAGCTGTTGATGCTCCGCCACACTCTATCCCCGCAGTGCCGCTTGGCCCGCCATAACCGCCATATTCAGCAGCACTCCCACAATTATCCCCTGCACCACCTCCACCTGCTGCTACCAGCACACGGTTGCCAATCCCTGTTCCACCAACCCTTATATCACTGGCACCACCGCCCCCACCGGCATTTGTTCCTCCATTTCCACCTATAGTCGTACCTCCGGTAGCTGTACCTCCGGTATGATTAGCACCCGCACCCGCTACTAATATGTTCAATGTTGTGGTTGATGTTACGGTCAGTGTACCCTGCACATATCCGCCGGCCCCACCTGTAGCTGCAGAGCTATTTCCTCCTTTCGCTCCCTCTGCAGTCAATATTGCACTCGTTACATTTAAGGGTACTTGAAAGATTTGGCTCGTTGCTGCCAGGTAGTTATAAGTAGTCGTTATCGAAGCATTTGTCCACGATCCCGAAGTTGGGGTACACCCAACAAAAAGTGCTGCACTAATGGTAGAAGTAGAAGACAGCCCCGAACTTGAGCAGGTAACCAGGCATTGGAAATAAGTAGCGCTGGTGATCCCTGTAAAATTATAAATCAGCGATGTAGCCCCGGATATATTTGTCCATGGCCCGGTACCCGATGATGATGACTGCCATTGGTAAGTCATCCCTACCCCTATTGAATAACCGGTTAATGACAAAGTAAATGGCGTACTTGCTCCACCGGTAAAGGGAGAAATGGCTGAAGTACCGGCAGTAGGCGCTCCTGAACAGGCATTGGCGCTGATACCGGATACAGGTATATAAAGTGGTGATATCAAACCGCCTCCCGTCACCGTTACAGATCCTGAATAGGTTCCCGGTACGGCCGGCCCTATAAATTCTACGTATAATGGAAAGGAAGTTAAGGCAGAGCCGGTATAAGGAATACTAACCGAACCACCCCAGCCCGAAACTCCTGTTAACGACACATTGTAATTTGCCGGTGCTGTAACGGTAAATGTTCCCGCTGCAGGTGTAAGGTAAGTTCCTGTTAATGAAGATGACAGTGCCGCAGATGTAGTGCTGGTTGCTATTGTCCCAAAATACAGGGACGAGGGTGAAGCAACCAATGTAGGTTGCTCATTGCCATATATATAAGCTCCGGCCAGTGTGGCCAGGGCAACGCCTGTAGTAGGCACTGTTGTATAAGGTGCCGAAGTATTCGTACTGGCAAGTGGTGCACCTAACCATGTTGATAACGCACTCGAATATTCCTGCGTCAAAAATGTAGCATTACTGCCGCCAAGTATGTCTGCAAGATTATACGTGGCTTTGGGCGCCACAGTTGCAGGCCCGCTCGCACTGTTGTTGGTTATCGTCCAGTAATGATTCACTATTTGTGCTGCAATAAACCCGGAAGTACTTGCCGCAGGATGCGCACCGTTGGTCGATGATACGGCCAGTGATCCGCCCGTTCCCGCACTGCTGAAGTTAAGTAGCATAGGCGCATAATCTGCATCCCCCACTTCATAATTCACAGAAGTAAAGCCGCTGATGTTTTTCGTCAATGTGCCAAACACATAATTACCAGCCCCTGCCCCTGTCACTGCACCAGCCGCGCCCGGTGTTGTGATCGTAAAAAATGCACCTGTGGTCAGTATGCCCGATGTAAATGCCAGTGTACCCGTAATGGTTGGGTTGCCGCTTAATGAAAAACCACCCGCATTATTCAGGGTAAGCTTTGCTATTGTAGCGCCCGATATCGTAGTGCCCCCTGTTACCATCGTTATTCCTGCCGTCCCCGATTCCGTTGCTGTTCCCGTTATATTGCCCTTATCTGTGATCAGGTTACCGGCATCAGCAAGTGTCCCTGCCGTAAGGTTCACATTGCCGTTTACTGTTGGTGCGGCACTCAAAGTTATCGTAGCACTCGCTTTATTTATAGTAAGGCTATTAAGCGCAGTTGTTGATGCAGGCAACTCACTACCCGAAGTAATCGATGTGGTAGATGCCACACCACCATAATTCAAACTTTCGTAAATAACATTCACTGCATTTGCAACAGAAAAAGTTGGCGTTCCGGTAAATGAGCCATTGTCTCGCTGGATGTAGGCGCTTGCAGTATTAAAAGTTAACCCCGAACCAATATTAAATGCGCCATTCTGAAGATTAACAGAATCATTTGAGCTGAAAGTAGTAGCCTGTGTAAGTGTAACGCCTGCGGTATTATTTACAGTTATGAAACCGGGCGACACAAATGCATTAGGCATTTTAGTGCCGGTTGTTTGCGCTACAGCCCCGTTAAATACATACCCGGCCCCTGTGCTGAATGTTGAGCCGGTTGCTGTTACTGCTCCGTTTACACCGGTAGCGCTTGCTGCCTCCAGCACTGCACCTGAAGTCAATATCATTTGCTCACTTCCACTTACAACAAAACCAGAAGGAACAATAAGGGTGCCGTCAATTTCCGTTGGATATGCAGTAGTTGCCGTAGTTACCCAGTTGCCATTCAATTGTGCAGTACACCCCGCATCCACATAAAAATAGCTATACTGCATACTCCCAGTGGCGCCACCGGAATTACTTACCAGCATTGTACCGGCAGATGATGGAAGGCTCATATGGATGTAATTATACGATGGTGCGTTTTGCATGTAAAATGTACCGCCCACTATCGAAAAATTTCCATAAACATTCATAGTATTGCTGCCGCCGCCGGCTGTAGCAAAATATTCACCACCATTAAATGTAACACTACCATAAACGACAATATTAGAGTTAGCAGAATTCCTGATATATCCCGAATTCATGATTACCTGGCTGGTATATGTTCCAGATGTCCCAACCGTCCAGGTAGTCCCGGCCTGGGTCATATTGTTTTGTATGGTCCAGGTATCCCCCGGCGTAGCAAAAGTACTTGGTGTTGTTGCACCTGTTGCTACATCCCTCCAGTTAGCTAACGTTGTAAGTACACCATTAGCATTTGTTCTCCACGCTGTCGCAGACACAGAAATATTAATACAAGAAAGCAGCAATACCAATAAAGATATTCGCGCAAAATTTGCTTGTTTGCTGAAAAATAAAGAGGTCTTAAGACTTGCAAACTGGGTAAAATTTCTCATACTCGCTTTTTTTATAAAATATTATTTTAAAATTTGTTCCGGTTTAGTATTTAGTAATTGATACCCGATTACTTAATATAAACAATATATTTTTTACTTTCGCCTATTAATTACACAAAACCACACTCCTATTTCAATAGAAGTACAGACACCCATAAAAATACGGAAT
>CAIRZD010000507.1 GCA_903882965.1 uncultured Bacteroidota bacterium | reverse complement strand
AGGATAAAAACAATGAATGCAAATGAATTGGCTGATAGATTGGACAAAATATCTTATGACTGCACAATTGAAGAGTGGAGAGCATCACCTGTTGGTGAAGCCGCCACTAAGTTACGTCAACAACAAGAAAGTATCGAGGGATTAAACCGAGATTATGATTTATTGCTTGCAGAGCACAAAATATTAAAAAACATAAAAAAAGAAATATTGAAAATTATTAAATTAAGAGTTGCAAAACACAAGCACGATTATTTATTGAGAGGCAAGCTAGAGTATTTAATAAGAATAAGAGAAGACCAGGCAATAATTCAATTTTTAAGGAAAAAATATGGAAACGACAAAGACTGAAGATAAACATTATTTAAAAGGCTTTGAAGACGGATGCAATTTCATTTGTCTTGAGTTACAAAGATGGGGGAAGGAGCACGATATTTATGTATCAGACATATTACATCATTTAAAAGGAGGAATAAATGAAAATCAAATACGAAACAACCAAAGCGGGGATAAAGATTGGGTGCAGATATGATCCAACTATTAACTACAACAATCCAGATCAATACTGGGTTCGCATTATTTATAGACCATACTGGGCTTCATATGATTTTCGTTTCAAGCCTATTGATCTTTTATAAATGGATGAGGTTATATGAATGAAGTTTATGAATACCTGTTACTGATTGCTATTTTGATGTTGGCATCAATTTGGACAACGGCTGTGTTTTGTTTTTTTCTAATTTTATTTGGAGCATATGATGATTGATGATTCAGAATTACATGCGATGCAGTCGCAGATTATTTACGAAAAGATATACAGGATAAGCTTGTCTCAGCATTCTAGTTGTCAAGATCCGGATCACCCTGGATGCGAGGAGTGCGAAGTCGAACAAGAGATTGATGATTAACAACTTGGGGAAAACAAATGAGCATACAAATAGTAACCATAGCAAAAATAAGAATAGATTGTGGAACTCAAACAAGGGTAAAGATTGACCAGGAAACGGTCAACGAGTACAGCGAAAAAATGCTTGACGGGGATGAATTTCCTCCGATTAAACTATTTCACGATGGCGTGGATTATTACCTTGCAGACGGATTTCACAGATACCACGCGGCCAAGAAATGTAAACATAAAACAATGCCGGCAGAGGTTACGGCGGGAACTCTATCTGACGCGATACTGTACGCAGTAGGAGCCAATCACAAGCATGGTAAACCCAGAACACTAGAAGATAAAACAAACGCCGCAATGATCCTTTTAGGCAATTTTGAATGGTCAACCTGGAGCACGGCGGAAATTGCTAGGCAATGTAACGTATCGGAGAATTTTGTATCTAAATTAAGGAAAGGAAAGGAACCGGATACATTTAAATACAAAAATTCAGACGGCGAAACAGTAGAAAGAAAACGCAACAAACCAAAAGAGGAAAATAAAAAAGACGGCAAAAAACAAGAGCAGAAACCAAAAACAGATGATGGTAAATTAGACCAGGCAAACGCGGCAATAGAAATACTTGTCCAGGAAAATCAACAGTTAATAGATAAGTTGGCAACAAAAGATTCATCGGATCCAAAGGTGGCTGATGGACATATCGCTGATCTACGTCAACAAATTAAAGAATTGGAAAACGAAAACAAGTCTTTAATAATTAGCCGCAATCAGTTCCAAAACGAGAATGACGAGTTAAAAAAGCAGATCAAATGGTTAGAAAAAAAGATCAAAAAGCTTGAAACGGAAATCATATGAAAAAATGGGATGGATTTGACGAATGTATTATTGGTCAAGCTGACATATGGAGGGGCAACCAAAGGGTAGATGTTTTGGTATATAGCGGCGATCGGATGGTAGATCTTTTAGTTCAAAGGGACTCAATGACAGAGGACGAGGCGTTTGAGTTTATAGATTTCAACATCATTAGCGTTTATATTGGAATAGATACACCGGTCATTTCTTTTAACAATCAAAGCTGGATTTAACAATAGCCAAGCCGGGGGCTTTGTCCCGGCAGTGGAGAATTAAATGTTACAACTTAGAGAGTACCAAGAGGCTACATTGGAAGCCTTACGGCAGGGGTTTGCCCAAGGTCATAGAACACAGATACTATACGCACCTACGGGGGCGGGGAAGACGGAAATGGCTATTGCATTGCTAGATGCAACAAAAAAGAAGTTAAACAAAGCGGCTATGATTTTGGATAGGGTTGTGTTAGTCAATCAAACAAGCACAAGATTAGACAAATATAAAATAGATCACGGCGTATTGATGTCCGGCCATTGGCGTTACAGAGTGTACGAGAAGATACAGATATGTTCAGCACAAACTTTAGAACGCAGGAAAGAGATAGAAGATCTTCAGCTACTCATTGTCGATGAATGCCATCAAACAAGAGATGCAACTAAAAAGCTTATTGCAGCAAACCCAAAGCTAAGAGTTATAGGTTTAAGCGCTACGCCTTTTACCAAAGGTCTTGGAAAGGTTTATCAAAACGTAATATCTACCGTTACTACAAAACAATTGGTCGATGATAAGGTGTTGGTTCCGCTGAAAGTTTACATAGCCAAGGAAATAGATATGTCGGGGGCCGCAAAGGTCGCAGGGGAGTGGTCGCAGGCGGACGCAACGACCAGGGGCATGAAGATAACGGGAGATATAGTCCAGGAATGGATAAAAAAAACCAATGCTATTTTTGGCGGGCCAAAGAAAACGGTTGTATTCTGTAGCGGAGTAGATCACGGGGCAGATCTATCAAGAAAGTTTGCAGAGCAAGGCTACAACTTTGTTTCAATTAGCTACAAAGACCAGGATGAATTTAAAGAAGAGGTTTTAAAAGACTTTGCGAAGCCAGATACTTCTATTCATGGCTTGATCGCGACCGATATTCTTACAAAAGGTTTTGATTGTTCTGACGTAATGATTGGTATATCTGCTCGGCCATTTTCAAAGTCACTATCCTCGCACATTCAACAGATGGGTAGAGTAATGCGCGGCCACGAGGGAAAGCAATTTGCATTGTGGCTTGATCATTCCGGAAATTACATACGGTTTAGAGAGGAATGGGAAGACGTATATTCAAATGGTGTACATGAACTTGATGATGGAAAAGAAAAGAGCAGAGCAGAGCCTACAGAAAAACAAAAAATAGAAAGCAAGTGTCCCAAGTGCGGTGCTTTGTGGACGGGAGGAGATACTTGTAAATCCTGCGGTCACGTTAGAGAAAAGAAAACAATGGTTTCATCCGTTCCTGGTCAACTGGAGGAGCTAAGCGGGGCAATGGCATCGGGCGTTAGTAAACAAGATTTTTGGTACATGATGCAGTTTTACAAACGATATAAAGGATGGTCTGATGGACGCATGGCCAATACCTATAAAGATAAGTTTGGTGTTTACCCTTATGGTTTAGACGCATCCAGGGCGGTTACTCCAACACCAGAGGTCACAAAATTTATAGATAAACGAATTAAGGCATACATCATGTCGCTTAACAGGGGGAATAGATAATGGATTTTTTAAGTTTTGCTAAAACACACGGCATATTGATTGACACTATACCGCCTCTTGGTCGGTGGGCTAGGTATCCAACACAAGATCATCCAAATAAGAAAAACGGCGCGGTGAAGTACATGGGGAATTATGGGTTGGTACAAAACCACGCGATGGATACAGAGGTATCAACTTGGAAGCCGGATCACACAGAAGGAATAAATTTAACTCAGCTTGCCAGGGAATCTAAAGTGCAAAGAGAAAAGAATTTAGCCTTACAAAAACAAGCGGGACAAAAAGCAGCATGGATTCTGAAACAATGCGAGGTTTTAAATCATCCTTATTTAGATTCAAAAGGTTTTAAAGAAGAACAGGGGAATGTTTGGCAAAGAGACGGCAAAAAGATACTTGTAATTCCGATGCGGATAGATGGGGCGCTAGTCGGTATTCAAATGATAGACGAGGCCGGCGGAAAGAAGTTTCTATTCGGTCAAAGAACTTCGAACTCTGCATTCTTATTTGACAACAAAGGTCAAAACATTCTTTGCGAAGGGTACGCTACTGCGCTCAGCATCAGGCAAACACTTAAAGCATTTAAGTATCGGTACAAGATATACGTTTGTTTCTCTGCGAATAACGTAGCAAAAGTAGCAAAGGATTTGGGAGCGGGTTTTATTGTTGCCGATAACGATGCGTCAGGCGTGGGAGAAAAAACGGCCAAGGATACAGGGTTTCCATATTGGCTATCCCCGGATCCCGGCCTGGACTATAACGATCATCATATTAAGTATGGAACTATCAAAACGGGTTCGTCACTACTTCAGCTACTGCGCTCGTAAGGAACCTATTACTTTACTAATGTATATTTTTTCGTCCTCAAGCTCTGAGGTCGCGTAAAGATAATCAAGCGCCTCTAGGCCTACCCTTCTAACTGTGGGGTCGTTGCCTATGTAATCTCCGCTAGCAGTCACTATTCCGTTATCTTGTTTGACTATATAAATAACGAATAGTGACTTGTTTTTAATGGGCGGAATAAATTCCATCACTTTTCCAATATTAAAATTTGTAGGAAACTGGTAGAAGTTTCTTCCGGTTCAAGTATAAATGTAACTGATTCGGATGATTTTAGCCTGTCCAATTCCTTAAACCAATGCGCTTTCCCTTTCGGGAAAATCGCAAAGGTTCGTATCCAAGTATCTAATAAAATACGGTGGTAGTTCATTGTTTATCACCGAGGTTTAAATCTACCCTATCCGATAGCTCGTCTACTTCGAGCACTTCGTGCATGGTGTGATCTCTGAATGTATATATCTCTTTGGTTATATCTTCTACTTTTAAAAGTTCTCTGATTAATTCT
>CAIRZD010000506.1 GCA_903882965.1 uncultured Bacteroidota bacterium | reverse complement strand
GCCGCTATTCAGGCAAAAAAGTTTCGGATAGTTGTGTATAAGGATAAATAGGTTTTTTTTCATGCGTGCATTTTTAATTAAACATAATACATTTTTAGATAAAAAGATATTAAATTTAAAAAAATAAAAAAGAACACCATTACTATTTCACTACCCCTAACACTTTCCCAACTTTGATAAAGGAATCGATTGCTTTATCAAGGTGGTGACGCTCATGACCCGCTGATATTTGTACACGGATGCGCGCCTGGCCTTTGGGCACTACCGGATAAAAGAATCCGGTAACATAGATGCCTTCTTGCAGCATGCCGGCAGCAAATTTCTGTGCTATAACGGCATCATACAGCATTAATGGGCAAATAGGGTGCGTACCGGGTTTTATATCAAAACCGGCCTCGGTCATACGTTTGCGGAAATATAGTGTGTTCTCTTCAAGCTTATCACGTAGTTGTGTGGTTTCGCTGAGCATATCAAGCACAGCTATTGTAGCACCGACAATGGAAGGTGCAAGTGAATTTGAAAATAAATAGGGCCTGCTGCGCTGGCGAAGCATATCTACTATTTCTTTTTTGCCGCTTGTAAATCCACCGGATGCACCGCCTAGTGCTTTGCCCATAGTACCGGTGATAATATCAATCCGGCCCATAACGCCACATAATTCATGCACGCCACGTCCGGTGGCGCCCATAAAACCTGAAGAATGGCTTTCATCGATCATTACCAAGGCATCATATTTATCAGCGAGGTCACATATCTTATCCAGTTGCGCTATGGTGCCGTCCATTGAGAAAACGGAATCGGTAACAATAATGCGGGTACGGGCATCCATGTTGGCCTTTAGCTGCGTTTCGAGGTCAGCCATGTCATTGTGCTTATAACGTCCACGGCGCGCCTTACAGAGCCGCACACCATCTATGATGGAGGCGTGATTCAGCTCATCTGAAATGATAGCGTCATCTTCTCCCAACAATGGTTCGAAAACCCCGCCGTTGGCATCGAAACAGGCTACATATAGTATTGTGTCTTCAGTGCCCAGGAATTTTGAGAGTTTTTCTTCCAGTTCTTTATGTATATCCTGTGTGCCACAGATAAAACGTACAGAACTCATACCGTATCCACGGCTGTCAATAGTGCGGTGTGCTGCTTCTATCACCCTGGGGTGAGAAGAAAGACCAAGGTAGTTATTGGCACAAAAGTTAAGCACTTTGCGGCCATTGACAGTGATCTCGGCACCTTGTTCTGATTCAATAATGCGTTCCTGTTTATATAGGCCTGCGTCTTTTATTTCCTGCAATTCTTGTTGCAGACGTGTATAAAATGAAGAACTGGACATGATCTTTTATTTTGTAACAAAGTAAATTCTTTACCGTGTGAATGTTGCAGTGCAATTATCTGTGCCACCTGTAGGAAGGTGTGATGCACTATAATAGATCACCATGCCGGTTGATGTATATGTGCCGTAACCTGATAAAGTAGCACCATTACCAATAACCTGGTTGGGTATAGTAAGTGAGTCATTATCACAATTAAGATATACGGTAGCTATTGCGGAGGGACCATATCCTCCAAAATCCTCGATGGCAAGCTGATCGGGTGTTGCAGTTGCAGATGCTGTTGCTGAATATGTATAAGTCCCTGCCGCGGAGCATGCATTGTGGCCGGTAAAATTACCAAGTAAGGCTGTAGCGCAATTGGCCGATATTACTGTAACTGTGAAATTATAAGTTTGGGTGAGCTCTTCAGGAGCTGAGCCTACTATTTGCACATTGTAGGTGGCATGCGCTGCGTGATTGGTGTAGAAAACAAAATTCTGGGTATAAGAAGGGATAGCACTTATAGTATCTGGTGTTACAGATATATCGCCTGGCAAGCCTGTTATTTTTAAAGTAACAGGATCCTGTGCGTAGCCTGTAAAATATTTCACGAGTATCTGCATATTAAACGTGCCGGTGTCGGGGATATAAATATTCCGGACGATGCTATCATGGTTAGTAACGACAGTATAAGAAACGGGAATTTTCACTGCTTTATCGCAGGAAAATATTATAGCGGTAACCGCGACAAAGAATGTGAGGAAGAATAAAGCAATTTTTTTCATACAGGCATTTTAAAGTGGAAAGATACGTTCATAACATTTAAAATCATAACCATTTCACCTTTTCGGCAATAGCAATATTACGAATTCCTTCTTTGGGGAGCTCCTCGGTATAGCCAAGAAATATGAGACCCATTATAATATCATCCGGGCCGAGGTGTAAATATTCTTTTAATGCATGGGAATGTGTCATACCGCCGGTGCTCCAAAATGAAGAAATACCAAGGGCTGTAGCGCCAAGCAGTATATTTTGTATTGCTGCGGAGGTAGCTGCCACTTCTTCAAGTTGGGGAATTTTTACATTTTCGCCGCGTTTCATTACTGCTATCAGTAGGTGGGACGGGTTATCTACATTATGTAATAATTTTTCATAAGTTGTTTCCTGGCGCTTATCTTCTGCGGTATATTGCCAGTAAAGATCAGCATGGGTTTTGCCGAATTGTTTTAAAGCGGCCGCACCATATACAAAGAAACGCCACGGTTCCGTGCGGCCATGTGTGGGCGCCCAATTTGCCAGGGTGAGTAACTCATTGATCGTTTCATCTGGAATTACTTTGCCGTTCATTTTGGCAACACCGATGGACCGCCTGTTTTTTATTATTGTGGCTAATTGCTCAAATTGATCTTTTTTCATTGGTGGCAAAGATATGATTTTGGTTTTTTGAATGTTTAGTGTTGGTTTAGTGTTGATTTTTTAAGTCAAAAGTTAAAAGTCAAAATCTAAAAGTGTGGTATGTTGGAATATCACAGTTTTTTGGTAAAAAATTTCTTGTTTAATTTATTGATAGTCATTTTTTAATGTTTAAAAAATGTCGCGAAAATGTCTCAGTTTTATCGCACTTCAACAAGCTCAATACAGGCTGTTTCGAAGCAACTGAACTAAGGAGGTGCGCGTAAAGAAAAGATACTTATAATGTTTGTTAAGCGCATAATAGTAGTATTGATTTTATAATTCCACGTTTGTTGTGATCGTTAGGAAAGGTGGCGGTGGAATGACACCCTCCTTCGCTGAAGCTATGGCGGGCGAAGTGTAAATTTAGTGTGTGAATTGAAGAAGTAATGAAAAGTGCATGCACTTTTTTCTCTGAGTGAATTTAAACCAGCGTGTGTGCTTGGTTAACTATGCGCAACGGGTACTTTTTTACTTAGACCTGCTGCTCTGTTCTTTCTTTTGCTTGCCCAAAAGAAAGAACCAAAGAAAAGGGCCCCCTCCGGCAAAATGCTCCGCATGC
>CAIRZD010000505.1 GCA_903882965.1 uncultured Bacteroidota bacterium | reverse complement strand
TTAATAAAATATTCAGCATGAAGGGGCTTCGGCATAACGAAGAACTTTATGATAGCAGCCTCAATATAGCAGCCGATACTTTTTTGAAAACGAAAGAATTTCAGGAGTTCACCCAATTCCGTGCATTGAAACAACAAATAGCTGATGGCAAGGATGTGGATGTGCAGCAATTAATTGCATCTAATCCTGAGTTTTTCTATACTTATCAGCTAGCAGGAAATTATGAATACAAGCATGGCAATAAGCAACATGCAAAAAAATACTATGAGATTGCGCTAACTAAAATTATCCCTACCAAACAGGAAGAAAGTAAAATACGCAAGCAGATAACTAATTGTGATAAAAAGTAATACCCCAATTCGCAACAAATCACTAAAAATTCATTATCTTACGTCCCAAAAACTGAGGCGTATGAAATATTTAGTTGTTTTTGCTGTAATCACTATCGTGTTTATAACGGGTTGCACAAAATCGCCGCAACAACCAACTCATTTTCAAATAATGACCAGCCATACTTGGTACATGCACGATCTGGTGGTTGGTGGTAAGCCTGTAAACACTGCTTGTAACTTGTCTGAACAACTGATTTTTAATAAAGACAGTACGGGAAATCATTACTATGCCATTTTATGCGATACCAGCCAACCAAAGAACATCTTTTTTAATTGGTACATTGAAGATAATACTACTGCAGGTAGTTATTATACAGGTACCATAATGTCTACTATCTTATATTCACTTGACATTGGAGGAAAAAGTGATTCAAACACAACATTAAAATTAAACATAATAAATAAAGATACTTTGGAGATGGCGGGTGAGGTTAATGGAGGCCAAAATTATTACGCCATATACACATCGTCAAAATAAATATGTTTATATTTATTATTGAGCTCCATAGCACTGCGATTCAAATTTGAGTTAAGTTTCGTAAATTTAATCTGTTTTAAGGCCATTCACCCAACCATTTTATAATTACAACAGTCTATTATATTGTTAAGTATTAATAACCATCATACTTGTCTATAGCTTTGGCATATACAATTTCGGGCCATGCAAGTGAGTTAGAACAACTCATTCAGGGTTGCATTCGCAACGAGCGGGGCTCGCAGGAGAAGTTATATAGGTTATTTTACCCCAAGATGATGGCACTTGTGCGCAGGTATATAGATCATGAGATGCAGGCAGAAGAGATAATGAATAATGGTTTTTTACGGGCATTTCAAAAGGTTAAGCAGTATAATTTCCAAGGTTCTTTTGAAGGTTGGCTTAGAAAAATAATCTTTCATGCTGTAGCAGATTATGTGAAACAAAATACAAGATATACAGATAAAATAGTTCTTGTAGAAAAAGATGAGTTTGTTCACAAAGACCATGCAGACAAATTGTATTATGACCAATTAGTGCAGCTTGTTCAGTTATTGCCTGATGCTACACGAACGGTGTTTAATATGTACGTGATGGAAGGGTTTACCCATAAAGAAATAGGAAACATTTTAGGGATCAGTGAAGGAACATCAAAATGGCACTTATCGGAAGGAAGGCGAATTTTGAAAGAGAAAATAGAAAAAATGGAATTGCATTTAAAAATGTGATACAATAAATAGAATAACCATCTGGTGAAGACCGAATGGATGAAAAAAAATTATTAACGCATTGTAAATATAAATTTATCCACATGGATAAAAATTTCATCAATATCGACGACCTTGTACGCCAACGATTAGGAGGCGGAGAGGAGACCGAGCGCGCAGGTGCATGGCTGCAAATGCGAGATCTGCTCGACAAAGAAATGCCACAGAAAAAGGGTGGCTTTATATACTGGCGCCGCATATTCAGCGCTATTGGTGTGCTTGCGCTCATCTCTACGATGAGTATTGGCAGTTATATGTTTGCCACATCAACCAAAGGCAGCAATACTGACGCTAACACCGGTATTGATAATAATGCTACCACTACTAATGCATCACCAACTCCTTTAAACACGAATGAACTGAATAACACAAGTCAAATATCTTCAATTGATGCAGCTCATACTGCTGTTGTTACAAATAATGACCATTCAAATAAACAAACTAATGAAAGTAAAACGGGTACTTTAAAACAAGAAAATAAACATTTACTCGCATCAAACCAAAATTCAGCTGATCATAAAACACAACACAAAAACAGGAATCATGGCCCGGCTGTGAACCGCCAATTTTTAACTCAATTAATAGCTGCAAACGAACGTAGTAAGCAACAGGTAAATAATATCGCTACTTCATCAATTTCTGAAGTTAATCTGCACACCAATGCTGTAGCGCTGAAAACTAATGCTATAGCTCCGGTTGCCGGCAAGAATTCCGATAACACGGAAAATAAGCTAAGCGCTGCTAAGACCTATGCAGCGAATGGAAATGAGCCCTCTGGCAAGCAAATTAATAGCAAGAACAAGAAGAGCCCGAATAAACAGCAAGCCGTATATAACAACACCTTGCTCGCTTTAAATATTAACCCTGCCGCAGCAAATACGGTACACCCGGTAAGCGGCAACAACATTCGTAAAGCCGCCGCAAATAAAAATGAAAAAGCAAATATGCATCAGCTTGCTTTAAGCAGCAATACTATTTCTACAAAAAATATCGCAGGAGTTAATGCTAATAATATTATTGCCGGCAATAATAAATTTAATGCTGAGAAAAATGTATCTTCTGGCAATAATCCTACTACTGGATCGCCTGCTTCAATCAATAACACAGACAAAAAAACAACTAACAATAATATCATTAAAAAAGAAGTGGCTGCTGTAAAAATGGGCAAGAAGGTTATCGACCGCCTTGTGATGACAGAGCACTATGTTAAAACATCACCAACAGAAGGCTATTTTAAATTAGATACCATATCTATTGAAAGTGTTAGTGAGGAACTTGGGCTTAATAATGATCCAAACCAAAACCCCGCAAACAACGCTGCCAGAAAAACTGCTTCATCAAATACTGAAGAGAATAATGATGCAGCAACAGCAAGCACCAACAGTCCAATATTACCTTCAGCAGCAACTTCTGTGGCAGGTAAAAGTGGCATGGGCCTTAAAGAAAATCAGGCAGCAAAAATTGGGAATGGTACATCAACAGTTGAAAAACTGAGCGCTACCTTTAATGATATTAAATTCCATATAGCCGGTGCACAATTTGCTCCCGGCCTTACAGCTGGTATCAATGGTACATTCTTCGGGCCAAACAGTTTTAAAGGATTCCAGTTTGGGGTAACCGGCAATTTTATATTCAGCGATAATCTCAGCCTTCTTGCCGAAGTGAAATATTTCCACCGCATCAACAATAATTATTCACTTAATGACAATTACTATACCTACACTCCTGTAGGTGGCGGCCAATACAGCAAAGAACTACAACCCGTTTCTTATAGTTTCTCTACTTTGCATAGTATTGAAATGCCTATCTCCATCCGATACTGCCTAAGTCATTTCAACTTCTTTGTAGGTGGCAATCTGGTATATGCTTTTGCAATCAATACAGGAGCTTCAACACAAGTTACTACTACAAATACTCCTGTACTTGTATCTGCTCCGGGAAATGATAACACGCCTAAGATCAAAGCAAATGACTTTAATTCCCAATTTGGATTAGGCTATTTGCTCGGTATATCCTACCAGTTATCGCCTAATGTAATGCTTGACTTCCGTAATGTGCAGACAGTATGGAACAATTCATCAAGCCAGGGAGCTAAAATAATATCCAACCAGCTTTATAAAAGCCCTTCATTACAGGTATCAATCGGCTATCGCCTTGGAGGCAAAAAGAATAAAAATTAGTAAGTAAAAGCCACCCGAAGAAAATACACTTCGGTCAAAAGAAAAATCCGGGAGTGTGCGCTTCCGGTTTTTTCTTTTAATCTTCCCTTCTTCTTAAACAAGAGTTTGTTTCGCGTTTAGCATTAACTTTACAATACAAAAACATAGTTATGCAAATAACAAAGTATATACTTCCTGTTGTAGCAGGCACTATGGCAGCAATGATGCTGATTTTGCTTGGCGAAACAGCTATAATTAAGGTATACCTGCCACCAGGTACTAACCAAAATGATCCTGAAGCCATCGCAAACGCAGTGAAACATATGCCACTAAGCGCTTTTTTATTCCTACTTGTGAATTATATTATTTGCTCATTCATCGCCGGAATTATTTCTACACTTATATCTAAAAGAATAGCATTAAGGCCTGCCTTGGTGGTGGGAATTGTGTTAACACTTGCGGGGTTGTATAACGTTGTATCCATCCCCCACCCAATGTGGTTTAGCGTCCTGAATTTATTCATTTATTTGCCATTTACTTATTTTGGATATCTTGTAATACGAAAAAAAGAACCTTTGTTTAGTAACAGGGGAAATTGAATAAAACCCTGTTTGTATTTTCAGGTATGCATAATATTCCATAACTTACAAAAACAAACTGACATTTTATCACTTGTGGTATAGCCTTTTATGTATAAAACATTGCTATGCATATTGTTTTCATTTCTCATGGTGCCTGCCTTTGGACAAAGGGCAACGGATACCTTCAAGTTGTACTTTGATATTGGAATAGCAACATTAAACAACGGCATAGAAAATAAAATCGACGCACTCATTTACAATGATAAAATAATCAGCGGCAGCAAAGTAATGATCGTTGGCTACGCAGATTTCCTGGGTTCAGAAGGGCGTAACAAAGACCTCTCCATGAAGCGTGCGGAGAATGTAAAAAAATACCTTGTGAAATATGGGCTGAACCCTGATGATATAACCTTATGTGAAGGCAAGGGGAAAGTAGAAAGAAACGGAGCAAAAGATAAAGACGGTTTCCCATCAGACAGAAGAGTGGATATAGTGATGAACAACAGAACAAGAAAAAAAACTCCCGCAACTAAACCAAAACCGCAACTCCTAAAAGATACCATAGCAAGAGTAGCCAACATTGAGGAAATAAATCATCTGAAAGCAGGATCCGTTTTTTTATTGAAAAATGTATATTTCCCTTCAGACAGGCATACAATAATGCCAGATTCATATGAGACACTTGAAAAATTATTCCAGGTTTTACAAGCTAACCCTAATCTGAAAATAAGTATTGAAGGGCATGTATGCTGCATAAAAAATGCACCGGATGCATTAGATATTGAAACAAACGAGCCTACCTTATCAGTTAATCGCGCAAAGGAAATATACAACTACCTTATAGGAAGGGGTATAGACGCCAAAAGGCTCAAATATTCTGGTTTTGGAAGAAGCAGGCCAATCGTACCCGTTGAAATTACAGATGAAGACCGCGAAAAGAACAGGCGTGTAGAAGTCCGCATCATTGACAATAAGTAATCAGAATACCTAAAATAAATTAGTGGGATGCCCAGGCATCCCACTAAATTTATCCCATATTCTCGTTATGGATCAAAGAGCCGCTTTGTAACGCGCAACTACAGCATCCCAATTTATCACATTCCAGATCGCCTTGAGATAGTCAGGGCGTTTATTCTGATATTTCAGATAGTATGCGTGCTCCCATACATCTATCCCCAAAATGGGCGTGCCTTTTACTTCAGCAATATCCATTAACGGGTTATCCTGATTTGGAGTAGAACTAACATAAAGTTTACCGTCATTTACCAATAGCCATGACCAGCCACTGCCAAAACGTGTGGCTCCTGCTGTACTCATTTTTTCTTTTAAGTCATCTAAAGAACCAAATGTTTCGTTGATCGCTTTTGCTAAATCACCGGTTGGTTGATTTGATCCGGTCCCCAGGATTGTCCAAAACAAAGAGTGGTTATAATGCCCACCTCCATTGTTGCGCACTGCAACCGGATAAGCAGAAATATTGGCCATTAGCTCTTCCAGTGTTTTTCCTTCACCATCGGTTCCGGCTATTGCTTTGTTTAAATTATCTACATATGCCTGGTGGTGCTTATCATGATGTATTTGCATTGTGAGCGCATCAATGTGTGGTTCCAGTGCGTCAAAAGCATAAGGAAGAGCCGGGAGTGTGTGTGCCATAGTTTTTGTTTTTTTAGTGTTGTTATTTATGTTTCAAAGTTAGGTGAAACAATATTTAAAAATCATACCAGTAAAATAAGAAAATAGCATAGGGCTATAGTATTTGAATTGCCGACATGACTAATTAGAAAGTACCCAATTATTTTAGTCAAAAACACAACTATCCGAAACTTTTTTGCCTGAATAGCGGC
>CAIRZD010000504.1 GCA_903882965.1 uncultured Bacteroidota bacterium | reverse complement strand
CGCTTGGCAAAGAATAATATACTATTTCTTGTAACCAACCTTTTCCAATATCCACTCCCTGACGGTCTGCTCATTACCTTGCTTATCCTTGGTAATCTTATCATAAACTGACTGAGGTAATTGAACAGATACCCGAACAGACTTTTCCCGGTGTTCAACATTATACTTAACTGGTCTTTTGACCGTAATAATCTTTGTCTTTACTGCTTTTGCCATAATTGCAAATCTACACACTATTATAAAACAGTGTGCAACTAATTCTGTAAAGTGTGGACAAATATGTGTGTTATAATTCCGTAATACTGTGCAACTGTTTTATCTTTGTATTCTAAACAACGATAAAAAGATAGGTTATGAGAAATCAAAGAACAGCAAACGAACAACAGACAGGATTAAGGACAACAACCAGTGCCGCAGTAATGCTTAATGACCTCAACAATTTAAGGAACGATGACATCTTCGTTTTAAACGAAGTACGTAAGTTCAAAGATGTAACCGGGATTAATAGTCGTAAAGGTTTAGACAATGTAATACTGTCTGATGGCAAGATTGTAAATGTGGTGAGCAATTCATATGGACACTTACCAAACCAGTTATTCTACACCGGGGTAGAAAATATGCTATTAGATGCCAACATTTCAACTGCTACCCGCAGCATCAACAGGGAAAACCGCTCATTCGCAGTTGACCACATTTTAAATGATGATTCACTGGCTATCACAGTAAAGAACGGGATGGACGAATTACGCCCAATGTTAAGATTTACCAATAGCTATGACGGGTCTACCCGCACATCTGGGCACTTCGGGTTCTTCCGCAAAATCTGTAATAATGGGTTGCACATTGCTCATTCACAAATAGGCTTTAATATAAAGCACCGGGGAGAAATTGCTGAGGTGGTGATGCCAAACATAAAATACCTGATTGCTAAGTTCATGAACAACGAATACTTTGAACTGAAACGTAAGTTCGAAATATTGGCTGAGAAAAGGATTGATAACATTGAAGAGTATGTAAAGCTGACTTGTGAGGATCTGAAATTATTCATGTATGAATCTTCTGAGAAAAATCCTGCACCTTCATTAAATGCCAGGACTGTTATCGAAATCATTAATCGTGAAAGTAGCTTATTGAATACCGCTCCAAATATGTGGCACCTTTATAACGCCTTCAATGAGGTTATACATGACAAACTGAAAAAGTCATTCCAAAATCAGAGAGATACTGATACTAAGCTTTTCAACTATACTCTGGAACTTGCAGGGTAGTTGATATTGCTTGGCTGTGAGTATTAAGGAACTTTTTATAAGTTCCTTTTTTTGTGCCTATACGGGTCAATAGAATTAAGGATCCCGGTGAGGACAATATGATGATATACTCGAAAAATTAGAAACTTGAAATAGTTATTCCTATACCTCAATTACCCTATTAGATTCTCCAACAATGTTACCCGAAACCTTTGTCGCCAGACAAGGCGTTCTCAGTTTGTATCTCCTATTAATTACGCTAAAAGCCTTATTAGATGATAGTTTCAGAACGAATTAAAATAAATAAATACAAAACTTTTGATTTTCTGATCATATAATAATTAAGAAAGTCGAATGATTGACTTTCAATAAAAAATCAAAATAATTATGGAAGAAAAAAATGAATCGGGAATACCAATTGAAAACCCGCAAAGATGGGTATGTAAGATATGCGGAGGTAAAGAAGTTCAGGTCTGTCAAATGATGTGGGTTAATCCAAACACACAGGAAATAGAAGTTGAAGAATCTTCATGGATAGATACATACTGTGCTGATTGTGAGAAATACGGCGACATTATTGTGGCTGAAAAATTAAACAATTAAGAAAGAATATGAAAACAGAAATTGAAAATATGGTATGTGCTGTGTGTGGCAGCGAAAATATTAATGAAGAGCGACTAATAAGTATAAAAGTAAATAGTCAAACTATTATTGAGGATCACCTTATTGATTACTACTGCCAAGATTGTGGTGACATAGTAGATATAATAGAAGAGCAAGAGTATAAAAAACAAAATAAAATTTAAGATGGCAAACAACACAAAAATTGAATGGACGGAGCATACTGCAAACCTCTGGTGGGGATGCACAAAGGTTCATGAAGGATGCGACCACTGCTATGCTCATGCATTAGCGAGAAGGTGGGGCAATGATGTCTGGGGGAATGATAAGCCCAGAAAGAAAATTAAATCAGTATGGACTGATTTATTAAAATATCAGAAAGCAGCTAAAACTGCAGGTGAAATACACAAAGTATTTGTGGGATCAATGATGGACATCTTTGAAAAACCGATGCCGCTAATTGACAGCAAAGGAAAATTACTAACTGAAAATACAGGTGAATTGCGGGATAAGTTATTTGAGAACATAAGCTCCGGGATGTATCCTGATCTAATGTTCCTGATGCTTACAAAGCGACCAAGCAATATCAATAAATACATACCTGATGCATGGAAAGCAAACCCGCCTGATAATGTAATGTTCGGCACATCGCCAGTCAATCAAGCAACCTCATTTACTCTTATAGAGCAATTGTTGAAAGTAAACGGCAAAAGGTTCTTATCGGTAGAGCCACAGCTTGATAACATTACCCTGCTGCCTTGGTTGCTGACAGGTGAAATACACTGGGTTATACAAGGGGGAGAGAGTGGGCCCGGTAGAAGACCCTTTGATACAGACTGGGGCAGAAATTTAAAAGCAGAATGCCAGGCTACGAATACTCCTTATTTCTTTAAACAGATAGATAAGGTTCAAAAGATACCGGCTGACTTGCTGGTACGAGAATTTCCGGATAAAGTAATCGGATGTGGATCCGGTTCAATGTGTAATGCATTAGCTCAATTATCAGCATGTAAACGTGCTCCGGCAATAGTAGGGTTTCAATTATAGCTCTTGGAACACCAGACACAACCAGAGCTAAAGGACACAATAATGCTAGTTGAAAAATCAACTGGCATTTTTGTGCGTCTTGTGTCGCATATTTATTAACATACTATAAAACTTTTATGAAACTTAACTATAGAATATACAGAAGCACACAAAAACTTTAACCGTGCTCAAAGAATTATGTTTAACAGTAACAAAATATGTAATGAATTAAAACGCCGATTTCAACTAAACTTTTCTGATTTTCAGGTAGATGCTAAAAAGGTTGATTTTTCATGGAACATTAGCCAAGGTGGTATTATAGTAACGCCAAGCCGAGTATTTTGGTCGTCACCAAAACTTATTGATAACACTTATACCCAGATTTATTCAATGGAAGACAATACTGATGAAACGATGATTGAAATACTAGCTAAAAAAATGCTTGCCCTTCACCCGCGTAAATGGAAAAATGTTGTTAAAGAATAGCAGTGGCTTTTGAAATACACATAATTATTATCTAACTATAAAACTTCTATAAAACTTAACTATAGAATACAAAGAAGCAACACAAAACAAACGCTTCATTTTAAAGATTATGAGTATATACAAAAGAGAAGATGCTTTACAACAATGGGTAAAGACAAAAGAAAATATGGTGTGCGCTTATTGTGGTGAAGAACAAATAAACGAAGACGAAGACGGTAATACACATTGTATCAGCGGTTGTTATAACACAGACATAATAAGCTGGGAGGATTATTGCGAGAGAGATAGTGATGCTATTGAATGGGCAAGTGAACAAGCAATTTTACAAATGCAGGAAGAATATGGAGATAAATATAGTAGCCTGATTTATGAAGAAGATAATGTTATTAGTTATACAGAAGACGGGCAAGAAATTTATGATGAACTATTCGGTGAATATTACCAAGATTATATGCGTGACAGAAGTTAAAAAGAGTGTGCATAATAGGAGGCCCTTCGATACTGATTGGGGCAGAAACCTTAAAGCAGAATGCCAGGCTACGAATACTCCTTATTTCTTCAAGCAGATTGATAAGGTAAAACAGATACCGGCTGACTTGCTAATAAGAGAATTTCCCGATAAAGAAATTGGTTGTGGATCCGGTTCAATGTGTAATGCGTTAGCTCAATTAAGAGCATGTAAACGTGCTTCGGCAATAGTAGGTTTTCAATTATAGCTCAAATAAGTTCAAAATACAGTAAGAATTGGCACACCATTTAACATGGTAGTATATTATCATATTTTTTAAAACATATGTTAAATAGATTTGTTACTTTGAAAAATTTAACGTATCTTTACATTATAAAAGACACAAGCACAATAGTATATAAATTATCATTTTAATAATAAAATAAGCCTCTCAAATACGAATTAGTAGTCATCCTGATTACAAAAGTACCTGAAGACAATCTGCAATTCTTAAACACGGAAAAAATGAAACCCGCTTTTCATGATGACTTCTATTGT
>CAIRZD010000503.1 GCA_903882965.1 uncultured Bacteroidota bacterium | reverse complement strand
TATATTACTGCCTGTTTTTGCATTCGCACAGGAGAGTAGGCAAGGCAACACCATAAAAGAGCCTCAAATGATGTTAGTGAAAGGTGGCACATACATGATGGGCAGCAATAATGCAAACCCTAATGAGAAACCTGCACATAAAGTGGTCGTAAATGATTTTTATATAGGCATATACGAAGTAACACAGGCCCAATGGCGCGCCGTAATGCATAATAACCCGGGAGTTTTCGTAAACGAGGATGGCCCTGAAGAAAATATTTCGTGGGATGAGGTGCAGGAATATATAAATAAGCTCAACAAACTTACAGGGAAAAAGTACCGTTTACCTACTGAAGCGGAATGGGAATATGCAGCAAAAGGTGGCAGCAAATCTATTGGTTATCTATACAGTGGCAGCGATGATATAAAGCGGATAGCGTGGATAAAAGACAATAGCAGCGATATGCCACATCCTGTGGGTCAAAAACAAGCTAATGAATTGGGCATTTATGATATGAGTGGGAATGTATGGGAATGGTGCTCAGATTGGTATGATGATGTATTTTATAGAAGATTATACTCCCGCAGGCCTAATCCTATAGGGCCTAAAACCGGCACTTTTAAAATAGTGCGTGGTGGTTCCTGGTATAGCAACGAATATTGCAGCCGCCCCACATACCGGGATGGTTTTATCCCGGGCGGTAAAAGCACAAATATTGGCTTTCGGCTTGCAAGGGATAATTAGACTACCTTCGTCCGGATATAAACATTGTTATGAATTTTAGTGATTTAAATCTGAATGCGCCCTTACTAAAGGCATTGGATGACCACGGGTTTACTACCCCTACCACCATTCAGCAAAAAATATTCTCTGTAATTATGTCCGGCAGGGATGTGTGTGGTATAGCACAGACCGGTACCGGAAAAACCTTTGCATACCTGCTGCCCTGCCTAAGGCAATGGAAATATGCCAAAGACAGGTTTCCACAGATATTAATAATTGTTCCTACCCGCGAACTGGTAAAACAGGTAGAGGAAGAGGTCAAAAAATTAAGTGAATATATGACCCTTGTAGTGATAGGTGTATATGGCGGCGTAAACATGAAGCCCCAAATACTGGAAGTGGAAAACGGCGCAGACGTGATCGTAGCTACGCCCGGCAGACTGCTGGACCTTGCATTGAGCGGCTCACTTAAATTAAAGAACATTAAGAAACTGGTAATTGATGAAGTGGATGAAATGCTGAACCTCGGATTTCGTACACAACTGAAAAACATTATGGACATGCTACCTCCAAAAAGGCAAAACCTGGTATTTTCAGCAACCATGCCCGAAGAAGTAGAACAGCTTATTAATGAATACTTCAAAGACCCTGTAAGAGTAGAGGCTACACCTGTAGGTACACCTCTGGAGAATATTAACCAGGTAGTATACCGCGTACCCAATTTCAATACGAAAGTAAACCTGCTGGAATACCTGCTTACCCATGACACCGAAATGATCAAAGTATTGGTGTTTGTGGAAACAAAACAAATGGCCGACCAATTGTTTGCTCGAATAGAACAGGAATTTCCTGACCAGGGAGGTGTGATCCATTCCAACAAATCTCAGAATCATAGATTTAACACTGTAAACCAATTCCAGGAGGACAATTACCGCTTTATCATAGCCACAGATATCATTGCCCGCGGTATAGACATTTCCGAAGTGAGCCACGTTATCAATTTCGACACACCTGATATTCCGGAGGCATACATTCACCGTATAGGAAGAACGGGCCGGGCTGATAAAAATGGTATTTCAATCACTTTCGTTACAGAGAAAGAGAAAGAATATCTTGACCAGATCGAAACCTTGATGAATTATGTGATCCCTGAAGCTGAACTGCCGGCTGATCTTGAGATCTCAGATGTGCTCACTGACGATGAACTTCCGAAGGTGCATATGAAAGAGATACAACTAAAGCGGCCTAAAATGCTGGAGCGCGGAGCGGCATTCCATGAGAAATCTGCAAAAAATAAAAAGGTGAATGTCAAAATAAAGCATTCAGATAAAATGATGATGAAATACGGGAAGCCTAAAACAAGGGGGCAAAAAAAAGGTAAATAATATCCCTGAACACAAAATTTACAGCGAATATTTTTCTGCTATACAACTGGTATTTACATAAAATAGCGCGAAAAATGTAAAGTTTGTTTTACATTTTGTAAAATTTACCTATCTTTATATAAATTCCTGCAAATGATACCAAATATTCTACTGCCACGATATTTTAAATGGATAGGTATCTTATTATTTGCGTGTGGCAGCAGTTATCTGTGTGCTTATACCCATAACCTGGATGATGTAAATAACCCCGGAGGGCTATTTATCCAGATAACTGTGCTGATTGGTTTGTTGCTGATTGCTGGTGCGCGGGAAAAAACAGAAGATGAAATGATCAGGCACATAAGACTCACTTCTTTACAATGGAGCGTATTTATATTAATTGGCTTACGGGTAGTATTTAAATCAATTGCCTTTTATTACAAAGATGCAAACTGGTTGCCTGCATGGCAGATAAATAGCCTGCTGGAGTTTTACCTGATCCTATTCTACTACCAGTTGTATGTAAAAGGTATGGCCATAAAAATATTTAAACGCGGCGCCAAATGAAAAACAGCATTAAGGTAGAACGCGCGAAAAAAAACATGACCCAGGAAGACCTTGCGGAGCAGATAAGTGTTTCACGCCAAACGATCAATGCTATTGAAACCGGGAGGTTTGTACCATCAACGATACTGGCCCTTAAAATAGCACGGCATTTTAAAACAACTGTTGAACAAATTTTCGACCT
>CAIRZD010000502.1 GCA_903882965.1 uncultured Bacteroidota bacterium | reverse complement strand
TTAAAATAAAACAAGGAAAATTATTTTTATATAATGAGACTAAAATGATTAACATTAAATCGTTTCTTAATCCCCAAACAGACCCACTTTTCACAACACTCTTCAGCAATCAAAGTCCTGCTGTAGGTTTGCCTATGATTTCCCACAAAAAATCAAATCAATCATTCAAAATCATAGTTCAGACAATAGGTGCATACACTTTTCAACCATCCACTCCTACTTGCACTAAATTTACATACAGATCACCATACCCATTATAACCAGGTATGTGCATAAAGTTCTTTGAAAATATATGGGAAGCAACTACAATTTTGACATTAAAAGCACTCGAAAAACCAACTGACGTCATCCTATGTTTGCGATGACGTCTGCGTGTAGCAGTGCTCATTCCACCCTTTCCAAGCCTGCACTGAGCGAAGCCGAAGGGGAGCTGCCCTTATACAGATGCATTATTTTAAATTATTTATTACACATTTTGATATCCGCAGTAAATCGACAGTAAATTTTCCAAAACCAAGACACACACAAATAATTATACTATATAACATCCATGCCCTATTAACTCCCGGTTGAACTTATATTAAAATGCAATATCCATCCCGCATTTGCTATCTTTGTTTGGTCATTAAAACGCAGGGCTATGATGAAAAAACTTTTATACTTATCAATCCTTACAGCCTTCTTGTATACACAGCATGCGCATGCCCAAAGCATACTTAACTCAGAAATAAACGCCACACCACTTGCCGTAAACCCCGCATTCACAGGCATGTTTAATGGCAATGTACGCGCAGGTATTATATACAGCAACCGCTCATCAAGCTCGGCAGCTGTGCCCTATACAACAGATGGCGCATTTGCAGACCTGCCGATATTTACTAACAGCAAAGGAGATTACCTTGCCGCAGGCATACAACTAACCCGCGATCAATCATACGAAGGAGATCTTGCCAATTTCAATAGTATCCTATCATTGGCTTATCATAAACTCTTCAGGAAAGCTAACGACTCTAACAACCTCCATAGTTCACAACTATCATTCGGCCTGCAGGGCGGTTATAGCCAGGTGAATTTTGATCTGTCTCAAATATACTTCGGGCATTACTCCCCTCCCGTTTTTCTTGCCGGTGTCCCATATGAATACCAGCTTAATACCGAAAAAAACTACTATCCGGTAAATGGCGGAGTCTGTTTTTCTCACCAGGCAGGCGCACATCTTAATTATACTATTGGGGTGGCAGGCTATAACCTCAATTTACCTTACCGCAATACTGAGTCTTATCCATACCGCAGTTATGGAGATGACCGCCGCTATATAGGCGAGATCGGTGCCGAATGGAGCATTACAAACTGGCTCACATTACGGCCGCAAATACGCTATAAAAGCCAGGCAAATGCCAATGGTATTGTAGCAGGTAATGAATTTAATTTCAAAGTAAATAAGCCTGCAAAGTACCGTAATATAGTGTCGGTATTTGCAGGTGCATGGTATCATACCGGCAATGCAATGATGATCACAACAGGCATAGCAAAAAATCATTTGCAGATCGGCTTCTCTTATGATTTCAATTATGCACCGCTTTATTATACAGAGTATGGTAGTGGTGGCTTTGCAGTATCATTAAAGTATATTTTCAAAAACCAAAGATCCCTCAAGCGAACAATCACCAACAGCCGTTATTAGTAGCCCACGAACGTCATTGCGCGGAGCATAGCGTGGCTTTGTGTGCAGGCTGCGACAAAGCAATCTCACGAAATGCCCATCAGGAAATGCACACAAGTTTTGAGATTGCTTCGTTCCTCGCAGAGGTCCCCCACTTTTAGGTTTTCCCTTCTCCCTTTTCACTTAATCTCAAATCTCCCTCCCCTCTATCTCCGCCACCGCCCTGCGGAACTCCTCTGATACAGGCACTTTCTCCTGCTTCTTAAAATCAAAGCACACGATCACATCATGCGCTTCGGCCACTACTTCATTTTGCTCATTCAGTATGCGGTGATGAATGCCAAAGCTCGTGATCTTTATAAATTCTATCCTGCACTCCACCACAATATTACCCGGATAATACAGCGGCTTTATAAACTGGCAGGAGGTTGATAATAATATTGGCCCCAGCTTATGTTCGTTATACCCGGTAGATAGCCCGCTCACCTCCCAGTAGTTTACCCGCGATGCCTGTATGTATTTAAAGTAGGTCACATTATTTACATGCCCAAAAAGGTCCATCTCGCTCCAGTCTATCCTCAGTGGTAATTTTACAGGAAATTGATCCATAAGAGTAAAATTAAGTTGAAAAAATAATATTTCCTCTGCTTCGCTGTTCGCAAACTAGTGGGTAACATTTTCTTAAAGTAAGCTTTTGCGAAACGGATATTTCATTTAAACAATGTAAAAACGATCGTGTCTTTATTATTATGCTTTAGCAAGCTAAATTGTAATGACCCGCCCTTCTTAATAATATGATCACCCATTTCAATAGAATCATATACTGTCGAGTTTTCAATAAATATATCATGCGTTTCAGTATCATTTTTTAGCGTAAGATGGATCCCTCCGCGCCCAATGGATTTGTGAGTAATATTTCCTTCAAAATATGCGTTATAGCTAGTCGAAGTTTTTATTCGCTCATTAGCGTAATTGATAGCAAAGAGAAATACTAAAATAAATAAAAGACTGAGCGGCTGTTTTTTCATAGTTAAACTTAAAATACAGTATATCACAGCAGGCATAAAGTTAGCCCCATTGGCGCAAGCCTTTCGACTTGCGAACATTACCCCTAATTAAGCAAATACATCAACCGCACCGTCCACATATTATTATACTGCTGCGCACGTGCATAATCCGGTGGTATATCCGTACGGATAGGTATAATAGAATATTGAAAACGCAGGTTCAGGTAAAACCCCTTCCACAGATGCAAATCCACACCCGCAAGAAAGTCGAAATTATTGGCTACGAACGGGTAATTGCTATTCAGGTTTATATTTCTTAAAGTATTTGATGTATCAATTTGTAATGTTTCATTACTGCTTATCAGCCTGCTATATGATACCCCCACCCCCACACAGCTCTTATGCTTATCATAAAAATTGATCATTATAGGGACCTCAGCATAATTTAATTTAATACCATATTTCATTATGTATACCGGAAGGGTCAGCGATGCCGTAGGGATATTGCTTTTACTGCCTTTTTGCG
>CAIRZD010000501.1 GCA_903882965.1 uncultured Bacteroidota bacterium | reverse complement strand
TACCCCTAACAGGGTAATAACATGAACTATGATTGCAAGTTGCAAAATTACCCTGTAATTTTCAAAGAGCTTTTGCGCAGCAAATTGGTTACTCGCGATGACGTCACTAGCTACTCCTTTACAAACTTCCTGACTTCGGTGTTGTTGATCTTAATGAAGTAGATGCCGGTGGGTAGGGTGGAGATGTCTATTTGTACCTGCGATGCGTAATATGTATTGTTATACACTATTTGCCCCAAGAGATTATACATTATCACACCGGTTATTTTATCTGTAGCTGTAACGGTTAATGTTGTTGTTACTGGATTGGGATAAATGTTAATAGCTTGTACTATAGGAAGTTTATTAATGCCTGCTGTATTGAATATGATTTTACGTATTCTATTGTTATAAGGGTCATTAATATAAAGGTTCCCCCATGAATCAACTGCCTCACCATTTGGCCCATTTAATTCAGCATCAATAGCGGGGCCGTTATCACCACTATATCCTGCTGTATCTGTTCCTGCTATGGTAGAAATGGTACCTGAAGTATTTACCTTACGAATTACATTATTAGATTGATCAGCAATAAAAAGATTCCCTGATGTATCGATAGCTACCCCTAACGGATGGCCTAATGTGGCCGCTATTGCAGGCCCATTATCACCGGTATATCCCGATGCCCCTGTTCCGGCAACCGTAGTTATGATGCCTGCCGTGTTTATTTTACGTACACGATAGTCTCCCCAATCAGCAACGTATATATCCCCGGAAGAGTTGATGCAAAGAAAGCTTGGATCTTTTAATTCAGCATTTGTTGCTGCTCCACTATCTCCACTGAAACCCGGGGCGCCAGTGCCTGCAATCGTACTGATGATACCTGTCGTGTTTATTTTGCGCACACGATGGTTACCTACGTCTGAAAAAATAATGTTTCCTTCATCATCAGTAATTATTCCAGTAGGAGCATATATTTCTGCAGTAGTGGCAGCTATGTTATCGCCGTTATATCCATAGGTGCCATTACCGGCTATTGTCGTTATTATACCGGTAGAATCTACTTTGCGGATACGGTCATTCCCCCATTCTGTAATATATAAGTTACCGAATCTGTCAACTATAATACCAACTAAACCATATAATTCAGCATCAATTGCAGGCCCATTATCTCCGCTAAAGCCCGTAGTTCCGTTCCCTGCCACAGTAGTTATAACTCCTGCAGTATTTACTTTACGCACCCTGTTACTATCGGCAATATAGATATTACCATACCTGTCTATCGCCACATCATTAGGTTGGCTTAAACTTGCAGAAGTAGCAGAGATATTATCTCCATTAAAACCTCTAGCACCATCCCCTGCAACCGTAACAATATCCTGCCCTTTGGCAAATGCAGGCAATAAAAGCAATATGAGGAGTAGGTTTTTCATAGGGTGATATATATAGTAAAAGTAAGAAAAATGTGTGATTGTCTGAACTGAGATTGCCTATGATAGAAATATTCCGTTACCGGAATACGAATTTTGATCTTTTGGCCCTGTGTATAAAAAAATAGCCGCCTTCATTACAGTGGTACCAGGTATCGCGGTCTGTTTCGTGATAGGAATAGTCGGGGTCATCGAACGATACAAAGTATTGATCGGTGAGGGGGAAATATTCTTTGCGGGTGATGGTATATGCTACTCTTTCTTTTACCCCTGATCGGGCATCTCTTTTGTAGGTAAGGACATGGTTTATGTAAAAATAAATACCGGAAGCCAGTAAAATGATAGTGACCGCAGCAAGGTCCATGATCCTTAGCCACAATGTGGGTGGATACTTAGTGTCATCTTTAGGTACATAATAGTTGCGCAAAGTATCCATTCCGAAATAAGACAGGGCCAAGACAAAAGCCACCATAAACATCAGGATATACACTATGGCTAAAAACCGCCTGCGCTTTTTAAAAATAAAAAGCAAGGAGGATTGCTCATCAGCTGTAAGCGGCACAAGATCTGTGGGCGTGTGGACCATAGCGTGAATAAAGATAATTGTTTTGAGGATGCATGAGGGATATCTGTGATTGTCTGAACTGTGATTTTGAATGATTTTATTGATTGTTGTGATTGGTGCTACAGGGTGAACCATAGGGGGCATATTACTTGCCCTGCCCGAGGGTTGTTGGGGTGAAGAACACCAACAACGGCGGCAAAACGGGATGGAAATACGGGTTACCCCTACCATGCGGGATTTAATCTCAGGGAGTTGATTGTGTGGCGGGCTGAAAAATCAAATCCCAACCCAAGGGTCAATAACTTTTAATCTTTCAATATTTTTAAAATCCCTGGTATTATGGGTAAGTAGCGTATAATCATTTATAACAGCAGTAGCTGCAATGATTGCATCAGGGAGTTTAATTTTATGCCGTTTACGAATATCCGCAGTTTTTAGTTTTATCGCTCTTTCCAATTCAATGACTATCGCATCATTGATAAAGTTATTAATTACTTCAGTATCTTTTTGAGTGGGTGTATTCCAGCAAAGTAATTCGATCTCTGTTATTGCTGAAATACAGGGTTGCGATTCTTTCAACAGATCATCTACCAGTTTTTCAGCTTCGGCCGGAAATTGTTGTTGTAAGTAATAAATAGCAGTATTGGTATCCCAAAGATATTTTACTCCCATTCGTTGCGTAATTGATTTAATTGTTTATCAATTTCTGTGAGTGGTTGTTTGGTCATTGTACCTTTGTATTTAGCGGCCCAGTTGACTGGAGTGTTTTGTTTAGGGGAAGTATCCCTCACCCGAATGAGTTGCAGCAATTCCAAATCCTGCAAAAGCCTTAAAGCTTTTGAATTGAGAATATCTATGGTTATACGCTGCATAATAGTATTATTGAATTTATCGCTTAACAAAGGTAATAATTATATCAATGCGTTGAATGAGCTAATTATTAGGGGTAACAGGATTGCCCCAATGATATAATCTACTACCTTTGCGCCACTTTATATGGCTGTATTTTTCGATATACAAGGGTTACCGGACTTTAGGAATGCAGTGTTGACCGTAGGCACGTTTGATGGTGTGCATAAGGGACACAGGACCATACTGCAGGAGGTGGTGAACCATGCGAAAAATGTGGGTGGCGAAAGTGTGCTGCTGACTTTTGAGCCGCACCCGAGGAAGCTGCTTTTTCCGGACCAGCCACTGGGTATAATAACGCCGCTGCACCAGAAACTGCAACTGATAACGGAGGCTGGTATAACGCATGTGGTGGTGGTGCCTTTTACGAGGGAGTTTGCCAATCTATCTGCACAGGAATATATAGAACGGTTTATGGTGGGTGTGTTTCATCCGCATACCATTATAATAGGTTATGACCATCGTTTCGGGCATGACCGGAAGGGTGATATACGGCTGCTGGAAAAATGGGGACAGCATTATAGTTATGAACTGATAGAGATACCGGCGCAACTGATAGATGACGCGGCGGTGAGCAGCACCAAGATACGCAGCGCCATAACCAAGGGACAGATAGAAGAGGCGGCGCATATGCTGGGGCGCAATTATTCGTTTAAAGGGCGTGTGGTGCATGGTAATAAACTGGGCCGCACAATAGGGTACCCAACCGCAAACCTGGAACCGGAAGAAGCAGAACAGATAATACCTGCACTGGGTGTGTATGCAATAAAGGCGATGCATAACGGCACACTCTATAACGGGATGATGAGCATAGGCTACAACCCTACCGTGACGGATAAAAAAGAAGTGCGGATAGAAGCAAACCTATTTGACTTTGACAGGGATATATATGGGGATACACTGGAGATATTCTTTATGAAGCGGCTGCGGGAAGAACATAAATTTGACTCGCTGGAAGCGCTGGTGCAGCAATTGCACAAGGATAAGGAGGAGAGTATGCGGGTGGGGGGAGCATAAGAAATTGATCATTCCGGACAAATTAATTTTATGACCCGATTACATTTTGGCTTTTATTTTTTCGTATTGTATGCCGGGTGGGTAATATATAGGGTGTTTATTAAAAAGGATATAAAGCAATACAAGAATGATCTTTATGTGTTCACCTTCTTTATTGTGGTATGGGCGCTTATTTATTATTGGTTATTTTTTAAGGATGTAAATCACTTTTTTAAAATGCTCTAATATCCAGATTGCGGTACATTTTCAGTTCCTTAGGAGAAAACGGTATTTTTACCGATGGGGGATCATCTTCAATTCGCTGTGTTTAAAAAATTACATGTCTAGTTTAAAAGAATCTGTAACAGGTATATTACGTAAGCCGCCATTGGCATTTTTGCTGATCGGGCTGTTTCATGTGTTGTGGTTGGGGTATACGATATGGAGCGACTGGCATGAACCTTTTCCCGGCATATTGTGGCTGGATGTGGTGTGGATGGCCGGGTATACTACCTGCTGGCTGGCGGCCTGCGACCTGCGCAAATGGGGCATGCTGGGCTATGTGGCGCTGACATTCATAGATGTGGCCTTGTACCTTTTGGCTAAGTATGGCAAGGTGCCGGCAGTATATGTGAGCGATATGTTTTTGATGGATGTGCTGTTTAGTATGCTACTGTTGTATTACTACAAAATATTTAATTAATGGCAGTGTTTGCAGATATGATGGGCAGGGATGTGGTGGTGCAGTACCCGCCGGGGCGAATCATTTCTTTGGTGCCATCGCAGACAGAGTTGCTGTATGACCTGGGGCTTGATGCAGCGGTGGTGGGGATAACAAAATTTTGTGTGCACCCGGATGAATGGTACAGGAACAAAAAGCGGGTGGGTGGCACAAAGACGGTGCATATAGATATAGTAAAATCCTTACAGCCGGACCTTATCATTGCCAACAAAGAAGAAAACACCAAGGAGCAAATAGAAGAACTGGCGGCGCTGTACCCGGTATGGATAAGTGATATAAAAGCGATAGACGAGGCGCTGCAAATGATACGTGGTGTGGGCGCAATAACAGGCAGGGCAGAAAGGGCTGATGAACTGGTGGCAGAAATTACAGCAGGTTTTGCATCATTGAGCAGGGCTGCGAAACCTAAGCGGGTTGCTTACTTCATCTGGCGGAAGCCGTGGATGAGTGTGGGTGGTGATACCTTCATCAGCAATATGATAGACAAGATAGGGTGGGAAAATGTGCTGGCAGATAAACAACGCTACCCGGAAGTGGCACTTGAAGAATTGAGAGATAAGCAGGTGGACCTGGTGCTGCTATCTTCTGAGCCATACCCATTTAAGGCGGCGCATATAGCGGAGATAAAAGCAGCACTACCGGGTGTGGAAGTGCTGCTGGTGGATGGCGAAATGTTTAGCTGGTATGGGAGCCGGATGAAGGCGGCGACTGTATATTTACAGCAACTGCTTAAGGGCTGATAAAAACCCTATTTAAGAAAAATGAATCAGGTGCCGAAGTGGCAGGATGGCCATTGATAGATACGTTTGGAGTCAACTGAAAAGATCTACTCCCACAACTATTTTCTTCCTGTGCATATCTCAAAGTATCCTTACTGTATACAGAATGAATAAAAAATCTATCACCATTAGCCGGCAGGTATATTTCTAAATCAGTGTTACCAACATAGGCAAAATAGGCGCTGCTGCCAAGGTACTTTACACTATCATTACGGAACTCGTAAATGCCATCGGAATATATGCTATCGCTAATGACGGTATCCGTTTGCAAAAGATGTGAAAAGGTGCTATCCGGAGTATAATAACTAATAATTATAGTATCGATATCTGCGACAGGAAAT
>CAIRZD010000500.1 GCA_903882965.1 uncultured Bacteroidota bacterium | reverse complement strand
CTATCTCGCTGAGCGGCACAACCGGCATCACGATCACAGCAACGGCAGTAACAACAACGGGTACATCTGTGGTCACATACGGAGTTACCAATACATATGGTTGTAAAGCATCTGTTACCAAGACGATCACTGCAACAGGGCCACCGGCACACGGCGGATCAACCGGCGGAACAACTACCTTGTTTGTAGGAGCAACGGTGACCTTGGTAGATGATGTGATCAGCGGTGTATGGAGCAGCAGCGATAACGGGGTAGCTACAGTAGACGGATACGGAGTGGTTACAGGTATCAAGACGGGCACTGCGAACATTAAACATGTGATCACCAATGACAATGGCGATGTAACAACCAATGTGAGCCCGATCGTTGTAACAGCGGTACCTGCATCAATCAACTTACTGCCAAACCCGAACAAGGGCACGTTCACAGTGAAAGGAACACTGGGCAGTGTTAATGATGAAGAGGTAACGCTGGAAGTAACAGACGTACTTGGCCAGGTATTATATAAGGCCACCAAGACTGCACAAGGCGGCAAGATCAATGAAACAATAACACTTAATAATACGCTTGCGAACGGCATGTATATGCTGAGTGTACAAAGCGGAACAGAACATAAGACGTTCCATTTCGTAATAGAGCAATAGTAGGTGTGTTGAATAAAATATGGGGTGGGTTGCTGCGGCAACCCACCTTTTTTGTGTCCAATAGCTACTGTTGTAGTGAATAGGGAGTAGTGGGGATTTTGAAGGGAGTAGTGTTGATTTGATATTGATTCCAGGCATGTTTGTATGGTGTGTGTAATGTGTAATGGAGGAAGGGTCAGTTCTGTACTCTGTTTTGAAGGCGTAATTTTTTTAATTACACTAAATTGTTTGTTGCCAATGGATTGGGGATAAAAATGTCGCAAAAATGTCACGGGAATATCACTGGGATATGGCGCGGTGGGATATGCCTGATTTGGGATAGATCTATAGGTTGATGCCAACGGGGGGATATTGATTAATATATTTTTTGTTGTCATGGGCTATGCTATTACTTAGCTGAAACTAAGAGTTGAGGAACGAATTTCGGGCAGATGGGTGATTGTGGTGAAAAAGTGCATGCACCTATTTTAGACGGCTCATGCTCACGGCTCATGCTCATCTTTATCTGAGCCGGAAACGAGGATCTAAGGGTATTGCAAATAAATAATGTACGTTTTGGGGGGAATTATATAAAATGCATCAAATGACGGGTGATATATAGAAATTATATTGCAGGGCTATTTTCCCGAAACGCTAACCTGTTTTCATTTAATTTTGAGTAAACGAAACAGATGGGCCGTAATATGAGCACAACATTGCAGGAGACGATTAGTTATGATGATTGCCTGATAAGCTCATGCCTCAAAAAAATGTTTACAAGAGCGGCTAAAAGTGTAGCCGAGCCGAGTTTTATTATTGGCAACAAAGTGGCGGAATTTAAAAAGGAACTTGAGTTGCTTAATAAAGAGGGTGTGTTGGAGATATCGTACCCTTATCTTGAAGCAATGGAACGTTCTTTGCCGGATGCTGCTTTCAGGTATGTGGTGATCTATAGGAAAAATGCTCCGGTACTGTTTGGGTACTTTCAGTTGTATGTACTTACATCAGAGAATTTTGACCTGGAGCAGAATAAAAGTTTTATAAAGGGTATTATTCGTTTTTTCCTGGACCTGAAAAAGGTGGCCGTTTTGATGTCAGGGAATGCCTTACGGACTGATACTACATGGTATTGTTATAATGAAGCGGTTTTGAACAATGTGGAGGCAATAGAAGTTGTAGCTGCTGCTGCCGAAAAAATAGCTGACCAAGAGTGTGTTACGGCTGTGATCTTAAAGGACATGACCTGTGGGGCGCAAACCCGGAAATGGCTTGCAGGAATGGGGTATACGGTGCCTTTGCAAGACCTGACGATGGTGGTGGATATAGACAGGAAATGGGAGACTCTTACTGGTTATATAGCTGCGCTGAGCCGTAAGTATAGAACAAGGGCCAATAAAATACTGGCAGAGGCAAGTAATATCAGGGTAAGAACATTATCGCAGAAAGAGGTTGTAGCATATGAGCCGCATATAAACGGGTTGTTTAAGAATGTAACCGATAACCAGGCATTTGTACTTGCCAGGCCAGGGCATGACCATTTTTCATCAATGAAAAAAGTATACAAAGATGATTTTGAAGTGGTTGGTTTTTTTCATGAGGAGGAATTGGTAGCTTTTTATAGTGCGTTTGTAACGGAGGGTGCATATGAGCTTTATTATGCGGGGTTTGACTATGTGCGCAACAGCGAATACCAGCTATATTTCAATATTTTATTTTCAGGTTTGGAGCGTGCTATAGTGCTTGGAAAAAAGCAATTAAAGCTAGGGCGGACGTCTTTTGATGCCAAAGCAAGTATGGGTGCAAAGCCTGTAGAAATGAGCTACTTTATTAAAATTGCCAAGGTGCCCAATGTGGTTATTACCTGGTTTGCAAATTATTTTTCTTCTATGGAAGATGGGAAATGGAAGCTCCGCAATCCATTGGGATAATAATATGTAAGCGGGCTTGTAATACATAAGACCAAGTGGGCTTGGACTAGCGGAATTCTTCCAAATCGGCTAATAATCATAACAACCGGCAATACACTTTAAAATTTATTACTTTTAAAGTAGTTTATCAGAAGATCATGAAGAAAATATTTGCCGTATTTCTTTTCCTGTTTTATTCGGGTGCGCATGCGCAGACGATGAAATGGCATTACAACCTGAAGGATGTTTCTTTCGGGCAAACATCTGCAAAGGATGTGGATGGCGATGGTAAGCTGGAACTTATTTTCAGTACTTACTGGAATGACAGCAATGTATATTGCCTGAATTCGGAAGATGGCTCACTGAAATGGAAGCACCTCCAGCGCAGCCAGTATTCGGGCGGTTGCAATGATGCAGGGCCACTTATTTTCGACCCATTTAATAATGGTAATTATAAAGTGGTCATTCCTGGGTCGTGTATGGATACTACTTTTTGTGTAGATGCCGACTCGGGGTATGTACAGTGGAAAACGATAACAGGCGGCGGAGATTCACCACCAAGCACGGCCGATATAGATGGCGATGGCATTCCTGAAGTAATGCACGGTACTTTCTTTGGGGATGTACAATGCCTTAACGGGCAGACGGGGGCGCTCAAATGGACACTATTGGTAGATACAAATGCAGCTATAGAAAGTGAGCCTACGATCATCAGCAATGGTGCTGAGCTGGATCTTGCGGTAGCTACCTGGGATTTTACTTATGACAGCAACCGGATAGCATGCTACAAAGCAGTTGATCATAGCCTGAAGTGGGCGCATTATGTAAACAATCTGTTGTATCATGGCCCTGCAACAGGCGACCTGTACAGGGACGGGCAAAAGGAAGTGGTGATCGGTGATTATGATGGATACTTATACTGCATCAGGTCGAGTGATGGTGTGATGCTGTGGAAAGATTCTGTGTCTAAAGTGGCTGGCGGGTATATAGGCGCACCTGTTACGCTGGCAGATATAAATAACGATGGCTACCTGGACATCATATATATGGACGGCACAATGGTGCGGGCAGTAGACCGTAACGATTCTACTTTATGGACCTATACACCACCGGGAGATTTTACGAATTTTCGTGGCGCGGTAGTGGCAGATGTGAATAATGATAATGTAAAAGATGTTACTTTTTGTACCTATTATCGCACAGTTGTTTCGCTCGATGGCGCTACGGGCACTGTGATCCGGACGTTTGACCTTCATAATTATGCCACTACCGTATTGGGCGATACCAGCAGTATTTTTGAAGTGGACAACGCCCCAATTATAGCAGATTTTGATGGAGACGGTATTCTTGACCTGTTTATCATCGGGGGCAAGGGCAGGAGCGACACTACATCTTATACTGATTATGGTTATGCATTTTGCCTGTCGTGGGGTGTGGGCAATGGCCCTGCCTGGACCATGTTCCGGCACGATGAGCGGCGCACCGGTTGCCTTTGTGATACCAATGGGTTGCCAGTTGCCACCCCTTATCTGTCTTTGCAAAATGAGGAGGGATTGAGTGTATATCCTGATCCTTCTGCAGGGGCATTCAATGTAAGTTTTATACTCGTACAGCCCGCTGCTTTAACGGTATCCGTTATAGATATGACAGGCAGGGTAGTGGTGTCTGCCACCGAGAATGTTTATAAGCAGGGAGTGAATAACGTAATGTTTGATAAAGCCCAGACCGCAGGGTTGAGCAATGGTATCTATTTGATACAGGTGAGAGGAGATGGGGTTAATGCGGTGGAGCATTTGGTGATAAGCAAGGAGTGAATGAGCTATTGCTCTGCGCAGTTGAGGTTGCCGCGAGTTGTTTTTGTTTTTTAATTCTATTTAGCTTTTGTAATAGCCATGCCGGACAGTCCTGCTTTTTATTGGTGGATTTAAGTCTCGCTGCACTAAGACTTAAACCAGTGTTTGAAAAGAAGCTCGCCTATGAATTCGGTCGGAATACTAGCGAGTAGTATGGATTTTACGTGCTGGTATTTCTAATGCATCATAAATGAATGAGTAGATGTTGTCGTCGAGTTCTACATCCTGGTCCATGTGCCCCATATTCTTTTGAACTAACAGCAAAACAGGGTTGTCGCTTTTGTTTTTTTTCTGCAGGGCCGCCACATATTTATAGGCATGCATCGGCACCACTCTATCATCGTGATCAGCTGTTATTACAAGAATCGCAGGGTAGGAGGTATCCTTTATATTATGCAGTGGAGAGTAATGGTATAGATTAGAAAACTGCGAAGAATCTTTACTAGAGCCGTATTCTGACACCCAGGCATTTCCAATGGTATATTCCTGATACCGGAGCATATCATACACCCCATTTACAGCGATAGCAGCTTTGCAAACATCCGGTCTTTTATTTAAGACAGCTGCGACAAGCAGGCCTCCGTTTGAACCTCCCATAATGGTGAGCATTTCTTTGTTTGTATAATTTTCGTGGAACAAGAATTCAGCAGCGCCAATAAAATCATCAAAAACATTTTCCTTATTAAGCCTATTGCCATCTTCGTGCCATTTCTCACCGTATTCCCCGCCACCACGTAAGCAAGGTATAGCAACGATGCCGCCGTTTTGTATGAAACTTATAAACCCCTTGTCATAAAAAGGGGTATAAACAACTCCATTACCGCCATACCCATATAAAAGTGTTGGGATTTTTCCATCCTTCTTTATATCTTTTTTGTGAGCCAGGAGCATGGTATTTTTGTACTGTCTTTGGAATAGTAATACACTTTCTCTAACTCAAAATGGCTGTAATCGTATGTGATCCCGGTTTTTTTAACCAGGTAGGATTGTTCGGTATTTATATCATATTCGTACACTATAGGAGGGTATAGAAATGAATATTGATAGAAAATAGTAGTGGGGGAGTTGTAGCCGCCATCAAACCCATCTACGGAACTTCCGACGGGAAAATCTATTTTATGTGTGGGGGTCCCTGAACTATCAAAAGAGACAGCTTCATAGTCAATATCATTTAGGTAAAGACAAATGACCTTATCACCAATAATACTTGTTTTATGCAATACTTCTGCGTATTCGTGGATGAATTCGGTAGCTCTGTTCTTTTTATTTTTTTCAAACAGCACTAATTTTCCATGGGGTGCATTGAGGGTGGTACTTACAAGAAATTTATCGTTATAGATCCCAATTACATTAAAAGATGCTTTTTGACGGGAAGTAATGATCGTATCTGTTTTCCATTCAGCAGTTTTATGATCCGGGTTGATCAGAAAAACTTTTTTTTTGCCTGTAATATCGCGGGCAATGGTATCAACTTTTATTGTAGGGTCTCCATTAAGATTTACAGCTAATATTTTTCTAGTATCGCCGGTGGAATGATTGATAATTAAATAATTCTCATTTTTATAGAAAATTTTTTTAAAAGACATGAGAGATGTTGAGTTTTTTTGGTCTTCGTAAATGATGGGGTCATTATCCTGTGTTGTGCCCAGCTTGTGATAGCGGATAGATGGATTGCGGGTTTTATCTGTAAGAATATTCCCATTCATGGGATAATGCAGATAAAAAAAGCCGTCTTTATACCACTCGATATTGCTGAACTTAACACCCTTTATTTCGTCATCTTCTGTATGGAACGGGTATAGGCTCATAACATGTATTTCATGCCAATCG
>CAIRZD010000499.1 GCA_903882965.1 uncultured Bacteroidota bacterium | reverse complement strand
ATGCAAAATAACAACCGCAGTAACTGTTAATACGTCCCCATCCGGTATAACAGGGCCAGGTACTGTTTGTACAGGTTCATTTATTACTTTAAGTAATACTGTATTGGGCGGTGTCTGGAGCAGTAATGATCTTTCAGTTGCCACTATAGGCTCTGGTTCTGGTCAGTTGGTTGGGATTGCTCCTGGTACAGTTAGTATAAGTTACTCATTGAATTCCGGCTGCCTGGTAAATACAGTCGTAACCGTTAATCAATCGCCGGCATCGATCATTGGTGCAACAAATGTTTGCTCCGGTGCAAATATAACTTTAAGCGATGCCCTAGCAGGTGGTATCTGGACAAGTGGTAACGTTGCAAGAGCTGCAGTTGGTTCTTCATCAGGCTTGGTATCCGGAAATGCAGCCGGCAATGTAGTTATTTCTTATACATTAAATGGCTGTATAGTCACTTCTGATATGACTGTCAATCCAATACCGGCCATTATTAATGGTGCAGTAACAGTATGCCAGGGATTACTTACCGGATTGACCAATACCACAATAGATGGCGTATGGAGTTCTGCTGCAACAGGTATAGCAACCGTTGGCTCCGGTGATGGTTTTGTTATTGGTGTTTCTCCCGGATCTACAACAATCAGTTATACACTTGCAACCGGCTGTTACAGAACTACTACTGTTACAGTTAATCCATTGCCTTCATCAGTTTCAGGCGCGAATAATGTATGTTCAGGTTTGATAATCTCATTAAGTGATGGTACAACAGGTGGAACATGGAGTAGCAGCGACGCTACAGTTTGCACAGTTGGCGCGGGAACAGGGGTTGTAACTGGTGTTGCATCAGGTACTGCCATTATTACGTATAAGATTTCAACAGGTTGTATTTCAACTTTAACGATAACAGTTAACCCTAATCCTGGCCTAATAACTGGTTCCGGAACAGTATGTGTTGGATCTGTTACAGCATTAAGCGACACAACGGCAGGTGGCACATGGGCAAGTGCCGGAGTTTCGGGCTCTATTGACGCAGGCGGAATTGTTACAGGTGAATCTGCCGGTACCGCAACTATTGCCTATATTTTAGGAACCGGTTGCTTAGCAACGAGGGTAATTACTGTTAATCCTCTGCCTTCAGCTATTTCCGGAGCTTCTTCTATATGTTCCGGGCTAACTACAGCTTTGACTGATGCTGTAATAGGTGGGGCATGGATTTCAAGTAGCACTTCAATAGCTACAATATCAGCTAGCGGAACTGTAACTGGAATTACTCCCGGAACCGTTACTATCACATACCAGCTTCCTACTGGTTGTATCACTACAACAAATATGACCGTTAATGAAACACCGGGAGTTATTACAGGCGTTGCCGGGATGTGCCTTGGTTCTGGTGCTTCTTTAAGTGACACTGCTGCCGGCGGTACATGGACAAGTAGTGCATTAGCTATTGTAACGGTAGATATTTCTGGTAATGTTACTTCTATTTCCACAGGTACTGCTACAATAACGTATGCACTCGGTTCGGGATGCCTTGCAACAACCGTTGTAACCGTTTTCCCGGCTCCTTCAGTTATTGCAGGTCCAGCTGCAGTTTGTGCAGGTTCTAATATTACATTAAGTAATACTTTAGCAGGAGGTGTGTGGAGTAGCAGTAATACAAGCGTGGCTACAATTTCTGCTTTCGGAGTTGTATCAGGTATTTTAGCTGGCACAACTAATATTACATATTCATTTAGTACAGGTTGTATGTCGGTTACAACAATTACCGTCAATCCTGTTCCATTTGCTATTACTGGCCCGGCCACAGTGTGCACTGGCACTTCAATAATATTAACTGATACTTATTCTGGCGGCACGTGGAGTTCTAGTTCAGTCGCAGTCGGTACTGTAGATGCTTTGGGTAATGTTTCAGGTATTTCTGCAGGCACAACAATTATTAGTTACTCACTGGCAACAGGATGCGCTGTTACTAGTGTAATAACAGTAAATTCATTACCATCTGCCATAGTTGGACCAACACTTATTTGTGTTGGATCAACCGCTGCATTGAGTGATGCTACAACTGGCGGTACATGGTCAAGTAGTGACGTGGCAATTGCTAATATTAATTCCGCTGGTGTTGTTACCGGCACTGGAGTTGGCGCAGCAATGATATATTATACTGTGGGCAGTGGTTGTACAAGAACTACTACTGTAATAGTTAACCCCATGCCTTCTGCTATAATGGGCGATACTGTGATATGTGCGGGCACTTCAACTGTGTTGATTGACACTACAGCTGGTGGGGCTTGGAGTTCAACTGCTTCCGGGGTAATTACTGTAGGTTCAGGTACCGGACTTGTTACTGGAGTAACTGCCGGTTCGGCTATTATTACTTATACATTAGGTACAGGTTGCAAAACAACAACGGCATTCACTGTAAATCCTGTTCCTGCTGTGATAATGGGGAATAACAGCGTTTGTGAAAGTGCATTTATTACGTTGTCAGATGCGGTAATAGGTGGGTCATGGAGTAGTAGTGATCCTTCAGTTGCCGTCGTAGGCATAGGTAGTGGTATTGTAACCAGCGTATCAGCAGGTACTGCTTCGATCACATATTCATTGGCCAATAGCTGCATGGTTACAACTACCATCACTGTCAATGCTGCACCGTCTGCAATTTCCGGTATTGCCTATGTCTGCGCGGGTTTAACTACAACATTAAACAATACAGTTGCCGGTGGTGTCTGGACAAGTAGTGCTCCCGCTATTGCCGCCGTTGGCTCGGCAACAGGTTTGTTATCAGGTAATGTTGCAGGTACTTCAAATATTACTTATACGCTGGCTGGAGGATGCAAAGCAATTACAACTATTACTGTTAATCCTATACCATCAATTATTACCGGTACATTACATGCATGTGAAGGATTTACCTCTGTATTAAGTGACGCCACATTATTTGGTACATGGAGTAGTAGTAATATTTCCGGTGCAACGATTGACTCGACTGGTATTGTTGACGCAATATCTTCAGGAGTAGATATTATCACATATACGCTCCCAACGGGTTGTATTAGAACAGCTGTATATACGGTGAACCCTGTTCCGGCAGCAATTACCGGTGGTACAGAAACTTGTATCGGGTCTACTTTGACATTAAGTGACCCATCAACAGGTGGGGTATGGAGTAGCAGTGCTACAGGTATTGCTAACATCAGTCCGTCTACAGGTTTAGTTACAGGCATATCTAACGGAATAGCAACAATTACTTATAAATTCAGTACTGGTTGTTTAGCAACGACAATAGTAACTGTTGATCCGTCGCCATCTCCTATTACTGGCTCCATGGCTATGTGTGTAGGGGCTTCTGTTACTTTAGGTGAGGCAGCAGGTGGTACCTGGAGTAGTGGCAATCTATCGGTTGCAAGTGTTGATATTACAGGTGTTGTAACGGGCGTATCTAATGGTACTGTCAGGATTACTTACACCTTGTCAACTGGTTGTTTCACAACAGCAATAGTAACTGTTAATCCATTCCCGGCTCCGATCAGTGGTATAACCAATGTATGTGTGGATGGTACTACTTCATTAAGTGATATTACAACAGGTGGTGTGTGGAGTTCAGCAACCCCATCTATTGCTACAATAAATACAAGTGGTTTAGTAACCGGTGTCACTGCGGGCAGCGTTAATATTACTTATGCACCTGGCACCGGTTGTTATGTTACAGCTAGCGTTATTGTTAATCCGTTACCTCCTTCTATTACCGGTACAGCCGGTGTTTGCATTGGTTATACAACTACTTTAAGCGATACAACAGGAGGCACATGGAGTAGTAGTGCTCTTGGTGTAGCATCAGTTGGTTCAGGTACAGGCGTTGTAACAGGTGTATCGGCTGGTACTGCCCATATTACGTATACGCTTGTTACAGGTTGCAAAACTACAACTACAGTAACCGTTAGTCCTCTGCCGGCTATTATATCAGGGCTTTTAAGTGTATGTAGTGGTAATATCATCACTTTGAATGACGCGGTGTCTGGTGGTAACTGGTATAGTAATGATACTTTAATAGCTACCGTGGGTGTAGGTACTGGTATTGTCGTTGGTGTTGCGCCAGGTACAGCTATTATTACATACGCGCTTGGTACAGGTTGCAGTAAAACAGTAACTGTTACTGTTAATCAATCACCTGCTGCCATAACAGGTGCGCAGAGTGTTTGCATAGGTGCTGCATTTACATTAAGCGATGTTACAACAGGTGGTATATGGACCGGCAGCAGTAGTGTAGTAAGCGTTGGCTCTGGTTCAGGAATCGTTACTGGAATAAATGCGGGTACAGCCATTATCACTTATGCACTCAGTGCAGGATGCAAATCAACCACAATTGTAACTGTTGATCCTGTTCCCGGGAATATATTCGGTACTAAATATATGTGTGCTGGAGCCACTACAAATTTAAGTAATGCTGTTTTATCTGGCGCATGGAGTACCAGCTCACCTGCAGTTGCAAATGTTGGCATGAGCACAGGTATTGTTTCTGGTATATCTGCCGGCACAGCTACTATTACATATATGCTCCCAGCGGGTTGTTATATTACCACAACAGTTACGGTTAACCCGTCCCCATTGCCAATTACAGGTACCATGGGTGTATGTATAGGGGCTACGACTGCGCTCTCTGATGGAGTTACAGGCGGCGTCTGGACAAGCAGTAATTATTCAATTGCTTCGGTGGGGTCATCTTCCGGTATTGTATCCGGTATCGCTTCAGGTTCAACAACGATCACATATTCCCTTGCCGCCTGTAAGACAATAACTTCAGTTGTCGTTAATATATTGCCTCCGACAATTACAGGTGCGACTAGTGTATGTGTTGGTTCTTACGTTGTATTTAGTGATGCAATTACAACCGGTATATGGACCAGTGGAAACACAAGTGTTGCAACTGTAGGTTCTGTTTCCGGCGATATTGTGGGTGTTGCAAGCGGCACTACAGTGATCACTTATACAATTGGCGCCGGATGCTTTAAGACCAAAGGAGTTACTGTAAATCCGGTACCTGCTGCAATTACGGGGTCAGATGTTTTCTGTGCCGGAGCTATAACAACTTTAACTGACGCTACTGCAAGCGGTCATTGGAGTAGCAGTAATTCTACTGTTGCAACGATTGGCTCTGCAACCGGGCTGCTTACAAGTGTATCTTCAGGTACTACAGTTATTACTTATAAACTTGCTACAGGTTGTTATGTAAATACTGAAGTAACTGTAAATCCCTTGCCGGCAACTATTACCGGTAATTTAACCGCGTGTACAGGTACTTCATTGTTTTTGAGCGATGTGACATCTGGTGGCGCATGGCATAGCACTAATAATAGTATTGCCACAATTGATGCATCCGGAAATGTAATAGCCGTCGCCCCCGGTGTAGATACCATTTCATACACTCTTTCTACAGGCTGTAATGAGCATATAGTCTTAACAGTAAACCCGGTTCCTGTAGCAATTACTGGAGGGCTTAATGTATGTACCGGCAGCACAATTATTTTAAGTGATGCTACCCCTGGAGGTACTTGGAGTACCGGTAATGTTTCTATCGCTTCAGTTGGCTCAGGCACAGGTATTGTTACAGGTGTTGCAGCAGGTATAGCCGCGATTACATATAAACTTAGTGCAGGCTGTGGTGTCGTAGCTTTTGTCACTGTTAGTCAAACACCATTTGCTATTTCTGGCGCTATGAAAATTTGTTTGGCTACAACTACTACATTAACTGATGCCATTACTGGTGGTACCTGGAGTTCAGGGTCGCCTGCCATTGCGGTTGTCGGTCTTGCATCGGGAGTTGTAAATGGGGTTTCAGTTGGTACTGCAAATATTACTTATTCGCTGCCTGCTGGTTGTAATGTAACAACAGTTGTAACGGTGTCTCCGTTGCCTAATGCAGGTATAATAAATGGTTCATCAGAAGTTTGCCTGACTTCTACGGTGTCGTTAAGCGATGTTGTTGCAGGTGGCGTTTGGAGTAGTAGCGCCAGCACTATTGCAACAGTAAATGCGGCATCTGGGGCTGTTACCGGTATAGCATTAGGTAATGCAACGATCACTTATTCTGTTACTCAATTCTGTGGCGATACATTTATTACCAAAGCGATCTTCGTCGCGCCACTGCCCTATGCTGCCGCCATTACAGGCAATACATCGATATGTATAAATAACACAACAAGTCTGAATGATTCTGTTTCGGGTGGTGTATGGGGTAGCAATGATACCGCTACTGCTACAATAAGCACTACTGGTATAGTAACTGGTGTTTCTTCCGGGATCGTAACAATTGGGTACAGCGTATCTAATTCATGCGGAACTGATGTTGCCAGCATTTTAGTTACGGTAAATCCATTTGCTCAGTTCCCTCCAATAGCTATCCATCCGGATCATAACATTTGCTCCAATACAGAGTTCCAGAATTTTGGAGCTGGTACACCCGCTCCTTCTGGTGTTCAATATACATGGGGGGCATATAATGCAGATATTAACGCACAGTCTCCTGGTGATCAGAATGCACTTATTAGTTTCCCTAGTCCCGGAACTGCTTATGTAACATTAAGTGCAGAGGTGTTAAATACAGGATGTATTATTATTGACACTTTTACAGCAAATGTTAGTAGTTCAGTATCCCCGCTTAATGTGGTGGCATACAACATAGCTCAGTTTGAGTGTTCAGATAATACTGCAGATAGCTATCAATGGGGGTATGATGATATAGTTACTTTAGATTCTACACTCATACCAGGGCAAACGTTACAGGTTTATTATCTCCCATCTCCTGATTTCGCAACCAGAAATTATTGGGTAATGACTAATCATAACGGTTGTTTGCAAAAATCCTACTATAATACGCCATCTGGAATAAAACATATCACAGCTAATAATCTGGATATTTTGCTATATCCTAATCCGGCTGATTCGAGAATTTATATTGAGGTTAAAGGATCAAACAGCACTGATGATATTAAAATTCAGGTGTATGATATGATTGGTAGAAATGTACGCAGCAGTGCTCTCGTTAGTGGCAAAGGAAGTATGAACATTTCTGATTTGGCATCAGGGGCCTATTCAGTTGTGCTTGTCCAGAATGGGCTGAGAATAGGATCTACTACATTTGTCAAAAACTAACAGGGTTATCATAAATTAAATACAAAAGGGTTTCAAACTATTGTTTGAAACCCTTTCTTTTTCAATTATTTTTGCATTTAAATACCTGATTTAATATGCATGAAATAGAGCCATATTATAACTGGCGCCATTTATATAACGCAGAAGAAGACGAATCGTCTCCTTTTTATGGTATTGAGCATAGTGAATTTGAATTTTCCAATACAGTCTATAATTACTACATACATCCTCAATGGGATGAATTCGGTTCCCGCACACTCTATATGAAAGTACTCTATGTAGACTATGAATTGAATTTTGCTATAATTGAATTAATAGGAGAGTGGAATGATGCAGTTGAAAATGACATCATGCATCTTAAACGATCGGTAATAGACTTAATGGTGGCTAAGCATATTTATAAATTTATTGTCATTGCAGAGAATGTGCTCAACTTTCATAGCAGCGATACTGATTATTATGAAGAATGGATTGATGATATTAAGGACGAAGGCGGTTGGGTGGTTGGTGTTAATATGCCTGAGCAAACACAATATGATTTTCGCAAGTCTCACATAGACCGATATATAACATTATTGGATGCCCCTAATTGGCGTACATTTCAACCAAACGATTTTTTTCAATTGATCGATAACCAGATGCTAAAAATCACTGGCGGATAGTTTTCATCTTTAGGATATTAAACTTGCAAATCCCCATATTATTTTTACAATATAGTTTCAATAATATTTTGGTAATGATTCATGAAATTTTTATTAATTCAATGTTAATGGAGTGTTCTTAATGATTTTTTTGTATTATTGTATAACCTAGCCTGTCGGTTGATATTTAGATTTGGAATATTAAAAGAAGATTGATTATATGGCGCATAAAATACGTATTCTTCCTCGATGGTTAGTGTTTCTCTTTGATCTTTTCTTGGTATGTTTTTGCCTTTTTTTATCCAGGATGCTCAAGATGAATTTTAAATGGGAGCATGTAGGGGTAGGTATGCGGTTTATGATTGCGGTTGTACTTGCTGTAAATGCAGTGCTATTTTATTTTTTCAAAAGCTATGCGGGAATTGTACGGTTCACAAATCTTGAGGATACATCAAGATTGGTAATGGTAAATGCTATTGCATCATTTTTTTATCTGATACTTAATATTTTTGTTTTAAAGAACGGAAATTTCTTCACACTCCAGATCGTAGCAATAAATTTCTTTATAACTACATTCGTTATTATATCGTACAGACTTGCTGTACGATATTGCTTTAACTTTTATAAATCCCTTTCACAAGGAGATAAGATACTGAAGAAAAAAGTAATTGTTTACGACACATCAGCTGATGGCCTTCATATCAAAAAAGTAATGAATAGCCTGCCAAATGCAGACATGCAGGTAGTGGCATTCCTTGATGATTCATTCAGTACTGCTGGTAAATTGCTGGAAGGCATACCAATATATAACACAAGCGAAACAAGCTTAATTAAATTAAGAAATGAAGGAGTGGAATTGTTGATACTTGCCAATAAACACATGGAGAAAGGTAAGCTCAATGAACTTGTTGATAATTGCCTTGCCCAGGGTATTCGTATACAGCAAGTGCCTGCAATGCTCGATTGGTTGAATGGTAAATTAGATACACAGCAGCTACAGGATATTAATATCGAAGATCTGCTGGAAAGAGAGGTGATAAAAATACATAATGAGGCTATCTATACTGAATTAAAAGGCAAAAAAATACTGGTTACCGGAGCTGCAGGATCTATAGGTAGCGAACTCGTTAGGCAGTTATTGCAATATCGCCCGTCTTTGCTCATACTCTGCGATCAGGCCGAAACCCCAATGCATGATTTCATTCTTGAAATACAAGAGAAATATAAGAGCATGAATGTGAAAGCCTATCTTGGTGATATCTGCGACCGCCAGCGTATGGAACACCTTTTTGAAGTGTATAATCCCCAGATCGTATTTCATGCTGCTGCATATAAACATGTGCCGATGATGGAAGAAAACCCATCGATAGCTGTGCTTAACAATGTGCTTGGTACTAAAACACTTGCTGAGCTTTCGGTTGCCAATGATGTGGAAAAGTTTGTAATGGTATCTACCGACAAAGCAGTTAACCCTACCAATGTAATGGGGGCATCAAAACGAATAGCTGAGATTTATACGCAAAGTTTCTTCAGGCATTTAATGAAGGATGTTGATAAGGAGAATGCAAGTCAGCACGTAACAAAGTTTGTGACCACTCGTTTTGGTAATGTATTAGGTTCTAATGGTTCTGTGATCCCACGCTTTAAAATGCAGTTAGAAAAAGGTGGCCCACTTACAGTTACTCATCCGGATATCACAAGATATTTTATGACAATCCCTGAGGCCTGCTTACTTGTTATAGAGGCTGGTGTAATGGGGCAGGGTGGCGAAATTTTCGTCTTTGATATGGGCAAGCCGGTGAAGATTTCTGACCTTGCAAGGAAAGTAATAAAACTGGCCGGAAAAGAACCGGATACTGATATCAGGATAATATATACAGGCTTACGGCCCGGCGAAAAATTATTTGAAGAATTACTTAGTAATGCAGAAAATGCCCGTCCTACTTATCATGAAAAAATAATGATAGCTGATGTGCGCCAATACGATTTTGAGCTTGTAGAAAAACGTGTTAATAAACTTATCAACAGTGCGCGCCAGCACTATACACTTGAAACCGTATACCTGATGAAGGAACTGGTACCTGAGTTTATAAGCAACAATACGGCTTACGACAAGGTAAACGTTTCATCTAAGGGTTAAGCAGATTACCTGATATAGCCTAATATTTTCAGCATACTTTGCGGGCTTTGCTCCTTGGCATATAGCCAGTCTTCCATATTCCCGTCTTTATCGTATTCTACTACAATATGTTTTGGAGAAGGGATCATGCAATGTTTTATGCCGCCGTAGCCTGCAAGCTGGTCCTGGTAAGCGCCGGTGTGGAAGAAGCCTATGTATAAAGGATCTTTCCCTTTTTCTTTTTCCAGCTTGGGTAGGAACACTGCATTGACATGCTCTTCGGAGGTGTAAAAATCGTGGCTATCGCAGGTGAGGCCACCGAGGTGAACTTCCTGGTATTCTTTATCCCATTTGTTGATAGGTAGCATAAGAAATTTCTCGCCAATGCCCCATGTATCAGGGAGGGTAGTGATGAATGAGCTATCTATCATGTACCAGATCTCACGGTCGTTCTGCATCTTCTCATCAAGTACGCTATATACTACTGCTCCTGCTTCGCCTACGGTAAAGGATCCGAATTCTGTATAGATATCGGGGGTGTCGACTTTATTTTTCTTACATACTTTTTTGATAGTAGATACAATTTCATTGATCATGTAATTGTAATCATAATCAAAGTTGAGGGAGTGCTTTATGGGTAGCCCACCACCAATATTTATAGCTTCGAGTTCTGGGCAAACTTTTTTCAACTGGCAATAGAGGTTCAATACTTTATTGAGTTCGCTCCAGTAATATACATCATCCTTTATGCCTTTGTTCATAAAGAAGTGCAGCATCTTGAGGCGGAACTTATCATTGCCTTTTACTTTATCTACATAAAATTCCAGTACATCGCGGCTACGGATACCGAGGCGCGATGTATAAAAATCGAATGTGGGTTCTTCTTCGCTGGCTATACGGATACCAATATTTACAGGGTCTTTGGCGCGTATTGATTTCTTGTAATCATCGAATTCGTTTTTGTTATCAATGATCGGAATTACATTTTTAAAGCCTTCGTTTATAAGGCGGGCTATGTTGCGGGTATACTGGCGGGTTTTGAAGCCATTGCAAATGATGAATATATCCTTAGTGATCTTTCTGCGTTTGTATAATTGCCAGATAATATCGATATCGTAGGCGAATGAGGTTTCGAGGTTTACACCGTGCTTCAGGGCCTCTTCTACGATAAATGAGAAGTGCGAGCTTTTGGTGCAATAACAATACACATACTTGCCATCATACCTATGCTTTTTAATAGCATCATTGAACATTTTCTTGGCCTTAGCTATCTGCATCCCGATCTTGGGGAGGAAGGTGAGTTTGAATGGGGTGCCATACTTATCTATAAGCGCCTGCATATCAACGCCATTAAATTCGAGGGTATTATTGTCGTTGGTATCGAAGCCTTCCTGGGGGAAGTGGAAGGTTTGCTGGACGAGGTCTGCGTATGTGTTGTTCATTTATTTATCCTGGAAATGGCTAGTGATTTTTAAGAGCAAACAAAAATAATTATTTACATTAACGAATCGGGTTATTTTTTTTAAATATTTGGGTCGTTTTTTTATTTTTTGAAAAATATCACAAAAATGTCCTGTTTTGTCCCGGTTCTTACCCCGAAGGGTAAGGTAATGTTGGGGAGCTGGTGAGGTGGAATGAGCGCTGTTATAGTATTGATAATTTTTTATATGATAAGCTAATGGAAAATCTGGTGTCGATTTATTCTGGATATTAAAATGTTT
>CAIRZD010000498.1 GCA_903882965.1 uncultured Bacteroidota bacterium | reverse complement strand
ATTATATATCCATTTGCATGAAAGGATATAAATCTTTCATGAATACTGAAAGGACAAACGATGCATTGATGTTTGTAAATGAGATTTTGGTGGCACACTATGAAAAACATAAACGGCAAGAATCAATTACAAAATATTTAAAAGAAGCTCACAAGCTTTATATACTTGATAAGAATGGGGTTAACACCGATTACAACGAAAAACTTATTAAGGAATATACAAGTGATTTAGAATCAATTATTAGATATTCAGCAGAATTTAAAGAATATTCTCAAAAGTTTGGTATCAATGATGTTGCAGATTTTTTTTACATTCAAGAACAAAAAAATAAACAAACGAATTATTTAATAAAGAAAAACAAATTTAAGAGTTATTTATACTGTATATGGAATATTACTTCAGTATATGGTACAAATTTGACAAGATGGTTATTTACAACAGGAATAGTAATCTGTTTTTTTGGGCTTATGTATTCCCATTATGACTTTGGCCTTGATAGAACAAGTTGCTTTTTTAAATTGATGCAAAGCATCAAACCAAGCATTAAAATATCATCATCAACTGCTAATAATTTATTCTCTCCATTTTACTATAGTGTAGTTACCATAGCAACATTAGGATACGGAGACATCACACCATCTAATTTATCTGGCCAAATATTTTCGGTAATAGAAGTCATGTTTGGGTATTTCATACTTGGAAACCTTGTTTCAATCATTTCAAAAAAATTCATTAGATAAGACAGAATAGGATAAAGTTGCTGATTGTTCCCATTTTTTATCGTTGCTATTGTTGTATCTTCAGCTTCAGAGTTAACTATTTTTATGCGCAATCCAAACAATGATGACATAAGTGTCCAAATTTTTGATATTATACCTGACGGCTGCTTAAATGGAAGATTTATTAATCTTCAAACAGGCGAGGTTTACAATGAGATTGCCAGAAAACTCTGGCCTGATACCGACGGTCTTGACGGAATTTATAACAACTCTTATATTGATTCGGATGGAACATGGTTAAGCGTACTTGTGATTACATCACTTACGAATAAGAAATTTCAATTTGAATGGTTTGATAAGCACAACGGAAATCAAGATTGGACTGGAGAGGGATGGTATATCAAACAAAATCAAATAGCATTAAAATACTGGAAGTAAATGGTTCAAACATTGTCCAGTCAACCGCATGCACAAATCGGAACGAATCAGACCGTTTTTACCCGTAAATGCTCGAACATACTCATTAAGGCTTGCAACGCTATTAAGTCCCTGATAAACAAGTTCGAAATCTGTCCAGTCGTCCCGACATAAAAAGCTCAACAGTGATGTTGGGCTTTTTTGTTTTTATCATCGCATAGCAAATCAACCGATTCCATACAGAAATAAAATACTTATCTTTAGTATATAACGTGCCCTATGAAAAGGTTATTACTAATACTGCTTTTATTACCTGTATCTGTAGAGGCACAGATTATTACAACGATTGCAGGTAATGATACTTGTGGTTACAGTGGTGACAATGGTTTAGCACTTGAAGCACATGTAAATCCTACTTTTTCAATAACTGCCGATAAATTCGGAAATATATATTTTTCAGATTATTCAAACAACGTAATTAGAAAAATAAATACTTCGGGAATTATTACAACTTTTGCTGGAACTGGTATAGATAATTGTTCCCTGGAAGAAGGCTTAGCTACCTCTATTCCGATTTCAATTCCATATTGTGTTACTACAGATACCTTTGGAAATGTTTACTTTAATTCTGGGATGTCGCTTATTAAGAAGGTCGATACTTTGGGAAATGAGACAAATATAGTTGGTAATGGCGTGGCTGGATTTAGTGGTGATGGAGGTCCTGCTACTGTTGCATCTTTATATGGGAATACAGGAGGTGGTGATTTTTTTAAAGTAGCTGATAACGGAGATATATTCATTGCAGATTTTGGCAATAACAGAGTACGAAAAGCATCAGCATCTAGTGGTATAATAACGACGATAGCTGGAACAGGAGTTGCTGGATATAATGGTGATAGAATTAGCGCAGATACAGCTGAGTTGTATTTACCACTGAGTTTGGCACTAGATCACTTAGGGAATGTTTTTGTTGGAGATCAAAATAATTATCGAATTCGTAAAATAATGCCAAATGGGTTTATTGAAACAATTATTGGGAACGGCTTCGCATGTATAGGTAGTGGTGGGGAAAATATACATGCTGATTCCGCATGTATAAACTCATTGTTTTGTGTTGCAACAGACGACAGCAATAATATTTATATATGCGATCAGTATTATAGAACTATAAGAAAGATTAATTACTCCGACAGTATTGTTCATACTATTGTTGGAGGGGGATCCAGCTTAGGTGATGGTGGTCCACCTTTGCTTGCTGAAATTTATGCTTTAGGAATGGTTATTAATAAATATGGGAATATCTATATTGCAGATTTTGGTAATTGTAGGGTAAGAGAAGTTAAGTATAATGATGAGTTAGCTCAAAATTTTTATATACGCAATACTAATGTAAATATCTTCCCGAACCCTGCCACCACACAGCTAACTATTAATGCTCAGAATAAGATTAATGATATTGCCATTATCAACCTCTTAGGCCAAACAGTTTACACCAACCAATATAACTCCTCACAAATACAAATAGACGTTGCCACCTTGCCAGCAGGCATATACTTCGTAAAAATTAATGGCTCTGAAGTGAGGAAGTTTGTAAAGCAGTAAAATGAACTGATACTGATCAAAATACTTGCTATTATAAAATAATGGGGAATGCCTTCAGGCATTCCCCATTACAGTTTAAATCTCAATAATTGCTTAGTGACATTTATTTCTTTTTACCATGCTGTTCGGCAAGCTTCTTAGCAGCTTCCTTTGAATGGTCATCGGCTTGTGCATCATGCCCCTTGGCCATTTGCGCATGCTGCGATGCTTTTTCGTCATTACCTTCCTGATGGCTCTTATGCGCTTCAGTTTGATGTTGTGCTGCCATGTCGTAATGCTTGGCTGCTTCTTCGTGATGATTGTGTTTCATACTTTAATTGTTTGCTCACAGAGCAGTATAACCGTGCCATTGATCTGTTTGTAATAGTAATATAACATTCCTCACGCCAATAGCACCTGTACCGCAATGCAAGGAAAGTGGTTATCTTTATTAGATAATATAGCTGATGAAAAAACTTTTTATTATTCTTACCCTATTCATTTCATACTGTTGCAATGCGCAGAATTATCAATGCCTGCAAAGCGGCCCCGGGCATTACTTCATAAATGGCAATGGATACCTCCGTGGTGCAAGGATAGATTCTGTAATAACAATGGGTGATAGTACTGTTTATTACCCAAATCATACGCCCAGGGGGGCTTACTCTACTACCGGCGGTGCAATTTTATTAAATTCAAACGGGGGCAGTTGGTTGGGTAAAAAGGTTTTACAGAAAAGTGACGGCACTTTTATTTTTGATAGTTACTGGAATGATTCTGTGATCATAAAAACAAAAGCGAATATTGGTGATAGCTGGGTGTTTTATAAAGATACAAGCGCCCTGTATTATAGGGCTACGCTCATTTCGAAGGATTCGCTCACAGTTTTATCCACCCCTGATTCTATACAAACAATAATGATCAATGCTTATAATGGCGCAGGTATTGTTACAACCGACCCACTGGATAGTTTTGAAATTATCCTTAGTAAAAACCATGGATTTATACAGGTAATTGATCTTTATACATTTCCTTATCATAAACCTGATTCCGTTTACCGGCCAGGCCTCGATTTCTATTTAGATAAATCTACCTGTAATTATAGCAATGTTAACTCACTGGTTGGGTCTGGCCCATCCCGTGACATTACAATTTTTAAACGCACTGATTTTATAAATCCCAATGATCAGCAGTTACATAACTGGAGCATAAACGATATTATAGGTAGTTACCACTCATTTACTACTTATCCATATACCGGCAGTTTCTCATATACTAATTACATGACAGACACGATTAGCAATAAAGTTGTTTCAGGGCATGCCATAAACTATACTTTAAGCGGCACTTATTATACTTGTACCAACTCCTCGGACCCTTGTAATCTGATAATTCGCACAGGTACCTGTAGCTTTTATGATACAGCTTTTTCAATCGCAGACACAGCTTTTATACCGGAAGAAAATTTCTATTCACCTGATTACATTTTTTATTTCCCTGATGATACCAGCCAATGTGTATTGGGTCCGGGGTATATTATCACCCCGGCACACAATTCAGCGGGTGGTGCGGGGCCTGTAAGCCATACCAATTATAAATTAGGTATTGGGGAACTGTACAATCAATATTCCTCATCCAATCATTTACTTTTAGAATGGAATGGTTTGACTTATACCAATATACATGGCACCAGTTGCGGGTCCGTAACTAGTACCAGTGTAAATAATACCAAACTTATAAAGGACCCGATCATTCTTTTTCCTAACCCTGCGACATCAGAAATAATGGTAACAACAACATATACTATTGATCAAATCTCAATAACCAATATTCTCGGCCAAACAGTATTTGCCCACAATTACAGTAGTGAGAAAGTACGGATAGATATTGCTGCAATGCCTGTGGGCATCTACTTTATGAAGATCAATGGGTTAGAAGTCAGGAAGTTTGTCAAAGACTAATTCAAAAAACCCATATAGCCATGCATTTGCTTTTATTTTCCTCACTTAAGGGAAATAAAAAAATATGCATTTCTATTGATTTATGTGCCTTACCGACTACCGGTTAGTGAAAAATATGAGTTTTTCCTATTTGACTTGAATTTCGGCATGTTTATTGTGCCTGATCATTAACAAAAAACCCAATAGAAAGTAGTGGCTATTTATCGATCGTTACGGTTAATAATACATTAATCACTATTTTGATTGAAAATTTGTGTTTTACAAAAAATAATTACTATCATTGTATGGTTTTTCAATCTGTACTTTTAACTATTTCAAAATAAATTGCCTTT
>CAIRZD010000497.1 GCA_903882965.1 uncultured Bacteroidota bacterium | reverse complement strand
CTGTAGGAGGAGAAGCAAGTGAGAAAGATGCGCGAAAAATAAAAAGTAAAATAATTAATAATATTTTAAATGAAAGCCGGCCGGATCTCATACATACTTGTAGATTCATAGAAAACGTATAATTACAAAAGTAAAAAAATAGGTGGCAATGTAGTTATTTGCGATGGCCAGGGAAACTCATTAGTCTCGTTTACAACGAGATTACAAGGCATCGCGTTTGGAACGCCCATAAAATTATCTTTAGAAAGGTGCATGCACCTTTTCACCAAATCCATAACGCTCTACTACCTTTATTCTTTAAAATACTAAAAAATGCAAAGCAAGGAATTACTGATTCAATGCGCTCATCCTACCTCGCCCATCCTCGTTCCCTTTTTCCATGTGTGCCCACAAAAGCACGAGCCAAGCGCTACAAAGATGGCAGGGGCGAAGATGGTAAGTGGGACATCTATACATTTTAATAATTTCAAATTGATAAATAAACATTTTAATATCCAGAATAAATCGACACCAGATTTTCTAACAGCCAATCACATAAAAAAATACCTACAGTATAATAGCTTGGAGAGACTCACCCAATTTACCCCTCACGGCGGCATTTTGAGGCATTTTGGGACTTTCCGGCGCCTCTACCAGGACATTTTTACGATTATAACTCAGCAACTTAATATAAACGACAAATCGACAACTATAGATTTTGACTATATCATTTATTAATCGTATGTTTGCACTTCAATTCCTCATCCTTATGACCATCACACAACTTGAATATGTAGTAGCTGTAGCCACCTACAAAAGTTTCGTAGCCGCAGCCGAAAAGTGTTTTGTAACACAGCCCACCCTCAGCATGCAGATACAAAAGCTGGAAGACGAACTGGGTGTAAAAATATTCGATCGTAATAAACACCCCATAGCTATCACAGATATGGGAGCTATCATAGTTAGCCAGGCACAAATAGCCCTTGCAGAATGTGAGCGCATACACGAGCTCATACAAGGCCAGCAAAAAATATTATCCGGCGTTTTTAAATTTGCAGCAATACCTACAGTAGCGCCAAATATACTACCCGGCCTCCTTGAAAATTATTCCAAAAACTTTCCTGCAATGAAATTACAGGTAAAGGAAATGGAAACAAACCAGATCATATCCGCACTCCGTAATAACGAGATAGATGCTGCCCTCCTCAGTACCCCTCTGGAAGAGAACGGCATAAAAGAATACCCGCTGTTTTATGAGCCATTCGTTGGTTATTTTTCAGAAGGAGAAAAGGCCCTTAAAAAACGCATGATCGTTCCCGCCGATATCGCACTGGACCGTATTTGGCTGCTCAACGAAGGCCATTGCATGCGCAACCAGATCATTAACCTTTGCAGCGACCAGATACAAAAATTACAGGCAGAGCGCCCTTACCGCTACGAATCCAGCAATGTAGAAACACTGCGCAAAATGGTAGAAAAAAATGGAGGTATGGCAGTATTACCGGAGCTCGCAACCCTTGAGTTTACTGAAGATCAGATAGAGCATATCAGGTACTTTGAAGACCCGGAGCCCGTGCGCGAAATAAGTTTGGTTACCAATGGCCACTTTGTCCGTATGAGCGTACTGCAAAGCCTCATGGACGAAATACTGAAATTGGTACCTGAAAAAATGCGCGTTCAAAAGAAAAACCGCAAAGTATTACGCATACAAAGCGCCAAGCTGGAATTATAAAAGCCATGGTTAATCGCTAAACAATAAGTATCCTGTTCATACCCAGGTCTATTTCTTCATGATCAGGAAACATACGAGTGAATAACTGTTTTACGTCATCCCAGTCCGGTTTGTAATTGATGATATAATTTATTGCTAAGTGCCCCCCGGGCATAAGGCTGTATTTACATAATTCCAGAAAGCGTTCTGAAGTAACAAAATCAGGCACTACCCTGCTATGAAATACATCTATAAATACCAGGTCAAACTTGCCCGTACTCTGCTCCATATAAGCTAATGCATCATTACATACTGGTTCTATGTCTATATACTGCTTCATCTCAAACAATTCCATCGCCCATTGCAGCACTACTTTGTCTTTCTCCACCAATGTAAAATGAGGATCATAACCTTTGCTGTGAAATACACTTACCATACTACCGATACCAGAGCCAAGCATAAGTACACGCTTTACTGATGGCAGGAAATTTTTTAAATGATCGGCAACTGCAATAGCAGGCAAATAACGATCTCCATCAGAATAGATTGCATCATCCGTAGCAAGCTGAAACTGGTTGCGAAAAAGAAACAGGAAAAGATGTGCATTAACCGCCCCTCCCGATTGCTTAAGCATTACAGGATAAAGATAGCTGAGTAGTTTTTTGTAAAAAGGTATATGGATATAAAAAATTGTAGCAACGGGAATTAATCACGGTCACGCAATCTGCGTTTTCTAAAAAAGGGCACCTTATTTTCATTGCCGTTAAGCAGACGACTGATGTTCTTATGATGTGTAAGTACGACCAAAAAAGCCGTAGCTATGGCAAAGAGACGATAACTAAGCTCCTCTGCATTATTGAAAATAAAAATTATAAGCAATGGGAACGCAATACTTGCTGTGATAGAACTCAATGAAACATAACGTGTCAGAAATAGCATCAGGAAGAAAACCGCAACCAGGCTTACAGCAACCAGTGGCTGTATAGAGAGTATCATCCCGAATAAAGTAGCAATACCCTTACCGCCACGAAATTCTGCCCAGATAGGGAATATGTGACCTATAACTGCAGCAAGGCCCAAAAATATCTGAAGATTTACAAAAGGTTCGCTACGTATAAGTAATGGAGAAAACAAGGAAAGTTTTACGGCAAGAAATCCTTTTAACATATCAGCAAGCATCACACCGCTTCCGGCTTTTTTACCTAGTATCCTGAAAGCATTAGTTGCACCTGCGTTTCCACTACCATGTTCCCGGATATCTATTCCATAAACCCATTTACTAACCCAAACTGCTGTAGGAACTGAGCCGATCAAGTATGCTAAAATAAGAAGAATGGCTATCGTCATTATATATATTTAATGCGGAAGACAAATTTAATCGTTCTTTATCACAAATCCTAATGGCATAGTAGATAATCATTATAACATTGAGATAATTAACATTTATTAAATCACTTGGCAACTTTCTCAAAAAGCAATGCAATCCAGTTGTTTAATTCACTCATTTCCATAAATTTAAAGCCAGCTTCAGACGCAGCATCTATTATGATATCCTTATCTTCTATTAGCAATCCACTCATTAATATTGCGCCTCTTAAATTCAATTTAGAATATAAAAGCGCCATGTACTGCAATAATATATGACGATTAATATTAGCAAGTATCACATCAAATTTAGTAGCTGAAATATCCTCCAGTGATGCTTCTTGCACTGATATATGCTTACAGCTATTTCTTTCAATATTTTCTATTGCATTTTCTACAGACCATTTATCATTGTCGATAGCCATGATAGCTGTAGCTCCCAGCATTTCTCCCAGGATTGCAAGCACTCCGGTACCCGTACCAAAATCTAAAACAGACTTGTCAGCAAAATCAATCCTTTTCATGAGCATTATCATCTGTTGTGTAGTGGCGTGGTGGCCTGTGCCAAATGACATTTTCGGTGTTATGACTATATCATAAGCTGTACTTACCGCTATGTCATGGAAATGGGCACGTATGGTACAGAAATCAGCAACTATTACCGGCTCAAAATTTGATTCCCATAAGGCATTCCAGTTTTGTGGCGCTATTATTTCTGTTTCATAATCAACATGCTGACCATCTGTAATAGTGGAAAGTACTTCAAGGCTGAACGCAGCCTCCTCTATGTATGCGAACAATGCACCTCCAGTCTCTTCGAATCCATTAAAACCTGCATCGGAAAGCAATGCTATAAGCATATTGGAAGCCTCATCTGTGGCATTTTTTATTGTTACTTTTATATATTGCATAGGTAGAAAAGGGTGCTATAATTTTAAAGACAATTGCGAAATTATATTTACGGAAAATATTTCTATAAATTTATAAAGGTTGTACGTGTG
>CAIRZD010000496.1 GCA_903882965.1 uncultured Bacteroidota bacterium | reverse complement strand
CTTTCTGCGGATGTCCTTGATGAAGTTTTCTGTGGACTGCTTTTTGTTTGATTCCATGTTTACATTTTTTGTTGGTTAACAATGGAAACACTATCTAAAGTTATGCTGTTTTTAGTCCACTTTATGCTGACGATTTACACTTACACAAAATGACAATCGTGACGGTATTGATGGGAGCATCAGCTGGAAAAACAGGAATGCATTCAAACAAGCCGAAGAGCTATTATTCAAGATAAGTGGTGGTTTTGATGCTCAATATAGCGGCCCGGTTAACGAACCCAATATATACAACTTCGGCGCTGAGGCCGACCTTTCATTTCCTCGTTTTGAAGTTCCATTCATAAATATTCAGACTGATAGCCGCTATTTACCACACTCTATCATTAAGCTGAAATATTCTTATGAATCAGAGTCAAACCTGTTACGTATTAATTCTTATACGGCCTCTTATGGCTATGACTGGAAGCAAAGCGCACATATAGAACACCAGTTTTATCCTTTTAATCTTACTTTTGTAAGAACGGATACTCTTGGCAATGCCAGCAATTTGAGTGAATTATATGGCAACCTAATTTTCAATGGCTTTATAATAGGCCCTACTTATGAATTTACATACAATTCGCAGGTTGGGTTTCCAAAGAGAAATTCATTTTATTTCGATGGCCTTATTGACATGGCCGGTAATGTTTTGGGATTAGCTGAAAATGCTAATTATGAAAAAAATCCGCAGAAACTCTTAGGGGCAACGTATGCCCAATATATCAAATTGCAACCTGATTTCCGTTATTACTTACGTTTATCGCCGGCTACCACTATAGCTGCGCGTATAATGGCAGGTATTGGCATTCCTTATGGCAATTCAAATGACTTGCCGAATATAAAAGAGTTTTGGGCAGGTGGTAATAGTGATTTGCGTGGTTTCCCTTCGCGTCTTGTAGGTCCCGGCACCTTTAATGCATATAGTCACCCTGAAACCACCTATATAGAAACACTAGGCGACCTGAAGCTGGAAAGCAATATAGAATTACGTCAGAAAATTTATAAATTTATTGGGCTTGGCATATTTGCAGATGCCGGTAATATTTGGTTATACCATAATAACCCTGCTTTGCCTGGTGGTGCATTTACATCTGGTTTTTATAATCAACTTGCTGTAGATATAGGTTTTGGGCTAAGATTTGATTTTAAGATATTGATCCTAAGACTTGATCTGGGTATGCCTATACGTGATCCGTGGATTCCGGAAAATGGCAGTTGGGTATTTAATAAAATAGACTTCGCTAGTTCAGACTGGCGAAAAAATAATCTTGTCTTTAATATAGCTATCGGTTATCCCTTTTAAAAAATGGAATGCTCCCTTATTTAGCGGCGTATTTTGTAAAAACACTTATTCTACGGCTGCTTCCTCCGTTTCCAATACACTGATATCCAATTCGAAATACTTATTCGCATCATTTCTTACGCGCCAATATTTTCGTTTGCTTTTGAGTGTATTGCCTTTAAATTTGTTTGAATAGTCAAGGAATTCTTTTTCTATTGCGGCATGGGTAAATGGTTTGCCCATTATTGATTGTAAAGCGGGTGCAGTATCACGCGATTCCCGGTCTTCATTTTCTAAATGTGCAGCTCTTGAGTTTTTTTTGAAGCCAAGAAAACGGCCCGGCGCAAAATGATTTTGACCATTTACTTTGTATATAAGCATTGATCTGCCTTTTTTTACAAGATCTCGTGCAAATTCCTTTTCTTCCTTATTATCAGAATTAAGGTATTGCTCCATAGTTTTAATATTCTCAATGATCTGGTCTACGTTTTCAACAAAATGCAGCATGATATGTTTTTATAATAATTACGAGATGATCCGAAAACTAATTTATTCTACTAAATCTGAGTTTAGCCTTGAAAATTGAATTGACGGTAGTGTAAGGTACCTTTAATAATCCGGTTTGAAGCAGCACGTTAATACTTTACAACGTTTTTCTTTCCTTTTATCCCCATTTTATGAAAATTTGAGCTAGTTTGTAATTATTTTTCAATACAGAATGGAATTACTCCCATACAACAAAACGCTTATGAACAGGAAGATAATTTTATATCTATTGATGTTATTGCCGTTTGGCGTAAGCGCACAACTTTATGAAGCATCGATACTTCAATACAGGGAAGGCTATAAAATGAGTTTAATGAAAGGTCAGGATTCATTGAAGGCAGAGGATACCAGTTATTTAAGATTTTATGAGCCAGACTCTGCTTATCGCGTAAAAGCTACATTCGAGCAAGTTACCGGTACTGTGCCTTTTACATTGTCTACTAAACATGGAAATTTTGGTCCGCAGGTCAGGGAGTATGGAATTGTTTATTTCAATATGAACGGCGCCGCAATAACATTGCATATTTATCGCATTCTGACAAAGCCGAAATTCAGGTTATTGGCTAGGGCCATAAAAAACACTGATGAAGAGGTTATATTATTCATCCCATTTGCTGATCGTACAAATTACAAAGAAACCTTTGGTGGTGGCCGGTACTTAGATGTTTCTGCGGCTAATTTGGCAAGCGGCAATGTTATCATAGATTTCAATAAAGCATGTAATCCGCATACGGCATACGAAAAAGGATATCCATATATTCTCCTGCCAACCGTATTGGGCCAATCAACACCGGTGGAAAGATACGCTGAGCGAAAACACCCTTCTGAGCCCGATCAATTACCTAGAGTGCAGGTAAATGGGCTACCTATTGAAATAAAAGCTGGTGAAAAGAAATTTGGGCATAACCCCGGGTATTAATAAGTGGCTCTACCCGTTACTTTATCTTATAGCGAAAGCCGGCGTATACATTTCTGCCCATCATTGGCCCCCATATCATAGATGCATCAAAGTCTTTTGCGTATGGGTTTGTAGCATCTGTTATTGCATCATGCTGCATATAGTTAGTGAGGTTTTCACCGCCCACATATACTTCAAAAACATCGCTGATCACCCGGGTTATTTGCACATTCATCTGGATATACGAAGGTGAATAATTTGGTCGTGCAGGTGTGATACCCCCATGATTATGAATAATACCCGGTGTGCGTTGCGTACTAATCCATTGTATATTATAGTCGAATTTCCATTTACTCCGTGTTTCATAATTTAAATCAATAAATGCGCGGCTAGCCGGTACAAGTGGTTTTTGTTCTAATACACTTTCATAAGTTTCCATTACTTTATAATAACGATAAGCAACACGCACATCAAAATTATGTATCAGCTCATAATCAAATTGCGCGGAACAACTGTTTGCAAATGATTTCCCCGATAGGTTGTAGAATATTACAAACCCTGGTTCATCAACATCAACAACCACCTGGCTTTGAAATACAGTATAATAGTAGTCGAGTGTAAATGTCGCTTCCCGCATGCCTATCTTAAATTTATGTGTGATGTTAGCACCACTGGTCCATGCTACTTCAGGGTTTAGGCCATATGCCTTGCCTGGCTGTGGGTTTTGAATTTCAAATTGCTTGTTACCCACCATGAAGCCTGCATTTTCAGCGAAAATATTTGCTGTCCTTTGTGCTCTGCCTATAGATGCGCGGATAACGGTGCCCTTAAACGGAGCATACCGCAAATGTAATCTTGGCGTTAAAAACGCACCATACATATTATCATAGTCGCCCCGTAATCCCGCTACAAGGTTGAATTTATCCGAATAATTATATGCATATTCACCAAAAACACCCGGCACCTTTTCATTCCTTTTATAGGTTATCTGTTCATATTGCTCGTTATAGATATCCATTACTCCGCTGATGCCTGTTTTAATAATATGGTTAGTGTTGTTTATATAGGTCTGAAAAATGAGGTTTGCATATACGCTGTTTTGAACCCCTATATATTCACGTGAGCCATATTGTCCATCCTGGTAATGATTGATGTTCGATAACTGCAGCCCAATACTTGTACCTGCCCTTTGACTGAAAATTTTTGCGATCTTGGCCCAGTCTTCAAGCCTCATTGTTGTAAATTGATACCCCCACGGATTTCCCGGTATTTGTGGATCTCCTTCTTTGTAATTCCATTCCCCGCCTATTCCATTAGCATAAACAAATTTTACACCTGCCTGCAACATCCATCCCTGTGGTGCATTATAGATCCATCGGTTTAATACATTGAATTGTTTACTCAGAGGCTGATCCAAAAAATGATCAAAATTCTGGTCAATCTTCAGCCATTGCGAATTTGCATAGACCATAAGGTTTGTTGCAAGTCTTGGGTTGAATTTATGCCTGTAAAGTACGTTCACTTCACTATGGCCCTGGGTGCTTTGGTATATATTGAAAAACCATTTTTCACCCTCCGCCGGTTTTTTTAATTCTACATTTAATTGTCCTGCAAAACTTTCAAAACCATTTACTACACTGCCTGTGCCCTTGCTTAGTTGCATCCCTTCTATCCATGCGCCCGGAGTAAAGGTCAGCCCGGTGATCGCTCCAAGCCCACGCACATTAGGAATGTTTTCCTGGGTTATCAAAGTATATTGCCCCATTAGCCCCAGCAGCCTTATCTGTTTATAACCGGTAACCGCATCTGTAAATACAATATCAATTGATGGGGTAGTCTCAAAACTTTCGCTGAGATTACAACACGCAGCCTTCTGTAATTCCTTCTGGCCTATCATATCTGTTTGAAATGGGTTAAGCATACTGATCTCAGTACCTTTTAGGCGCTCATGTACTACTATTTCTTTGAGGTTGTGTGGTATTATCAATTCTATATGGAGGTCATTTATACCCGGCTTCAGAATTGTCGTATCCGGCATGTATCCAACGTAAGTCGTAACTAACGTATTAATACTATCAGCAACGGTGAGCCAGAATTTACCATCCTTGTCGCTTTGTGTACCTGTTGCACTTCCGGGTACGGCTATGATCGCACCCGCTGCGTATTCTTTTCTTCCCTTGTTATCTTTAATTGATACAGTGCCTTGTATATCTCTTGTCTGTTGGGCAAAAATACTTGTGGCTGCAAGCAACATACTTCCCAGCAACAATAATTTACCTTTCATTTTTTAATGTTTTTTTAAACCTGACCTATATCTGCAGCATGCTGGGAGCTTATTGTAATCTTCGTCTTCTGCTTTAAACTCGTCTGAATCATGCCCTGCCTTTGCTATGCTCTTCAGGATTAATACAGAGGATGTTTTTGTTGAGTCATACTTTACAGTAAGATTATGCGTTGCTACATCCCACCCTGCATATTTTACCCCTTTGCCGTATGCGGCGTCTTCAATACGTTTTTTACATTGTTCACACACACCATTAACAATGTAAGTGCCGGTAACAATATCGTGCTTGTCCGCAAAAGCTTTTTGTGCGAAAAAAAAGGAAGTGAATAGAAAAAACAAACAAAGACAACGATACATTTACCGCTTATTATAGCCCTTTTAGGGTAGGTTAAAAATATGAATTAGTTATTTTGTATATTATGACACTCGTCATAAAGTTACATTGTCTTTCTATACAAAGTGATGATTGTCGACTTTTTAAGCATGCATTTAAGCATTTAAACAGCATATTATAAGATCAAAACCAAACTGCCGCCAATAATAAGACCTGCGCCAATTATTTCTTTGGCAGATATAGGTTCTTTAAGAAATACAATAGCAAGGATAATTGTTAGCGCCACACTTAATTTATCTATAGGAGCCACCTTAGATATATCGCCCAGTTGGATTGCTCTGAAATAAAATAGCCACGATAATCCGGTTGCTATTCCGGATAAGATGAGAAACAACCATGTGTGTTTTGTAATAGTCCCGATTGAAGTAATACTCCCTCTGAAAAAAGTGATACTCCATGCTAGTATTAATATTACTACCGTTCGAATAGCCGTGGCAAGGTCAGAGTTAATATCTTTTACTCCGATCTTTGCAAATATGGCTGTCAGTGATGCAAAAAATGCTGAAAGAAGTGCGTAGAATATCCACATAGATTTTATTTTATATAAATGTCACACTTTTATTTCAATTCATCACTAAGCCACAACGCCCTTTATAATAATGACAGCAATCATCCTTTGGGCTAATTGTCATCAGCATAGGGGCATATCCTTTCTTTAATTTTGAGAATAAATTAATTATAATGCGCATCGTTTTATGTCTCGATTACTCTGCTTTTACAGAAAAAGTACTCGCAACTATGCAGGATTTGGTCAGGGCTTTTAAAGAACCTGATGTAACAGTCATTCACGTGATCGATCAAACGCTATTCACAGGTGGTACCGGATTTGAAATACAATTGAAGGAAGACCTGGACAATGATGGTGAAAATCTTAAAAAACTGTCTGTTCAGTATTTGGGGAAAAATATTGATTTCATTCAAGAATATGGCATCCCACGGCTAAAAATAGATGAAATTCTCGCTGGTTTAGACTATGATTTGCTTGCCGTTGGTAATCATAGTAAAAGCATCCTTGGCACAAGGCGCATTGGAGGAATTGCCGAACATTTGCTGCTCAACAGCACTAAACCGGTATTGATTATCCCTTAACTTTTAATCTTCAATGATACTTAACTATACTACTCCAGAAGAAGCAGTAATGCTCGTAAATAGTGGAGATCGCGTATTCCTGCATGGCAGTGCTGCAACTCCGTTGCTGCTTATCAACGCATTGCTTGCAAGGGCCGGTAGCATTAATAATGTAGAGCTAACATCTATCAGCACTTATGGAAATATTGACTGGAATCATCCCAATGTCTTACAAAGTTTTTATCTTAATTCTCTATTTGTATCCGGAAACATAAGAGACTGGGCCAACAGTGAGTACGGCGGTTATGTACCGGTATTTCTGAGTGAGATACCTCAACTGTTTGATAGGAAAATATTGCCTCTCGATGTTGCATTGATACAGGTATCCCCGCCGGATAAGCATGGATACTGTAGCCTCGGAACCTCAGTTGATGCCGCGTTGAGCGCAGTACGAAACGCTAGGAAAGTTATTGCCCATGTTAATCCCAAAATGCCACGGGTGTTAGGCGATGGGATTATCCATATTTCTTCTTTTGCATCAGTTATTTGTAATGAAACTGACCTCATTGAGGTCGACTATGCCGCACAAACAAATGAAATTACAGACCGTATTGGAGCTAATATTGCCGGCCTGATTGAAGACGGGTCCACATTGCAAATGGGCATTGGCAGTGTTCCTGATGCGGTACTCAAATGCCTGGTAAATCATAAAGGTCTAGGCATTCATTCAGAAATGTTTTCAGATGGTATTCTTCCCTTAGTAGAGAAGGGCGTTATCACCAATGAGCACAAAATTATTCAGCGTGGTAAAATTGTAAGTACATTCATTTTAGGCACCCGTAAAATTTATGACTTCGCAGATAATAACCCCGATGTTAATTGTATGGATGTTGCATTCGTTAATGATTCAGATATTATCCGCAGAAATCCAAAGGTGGTCGCAATTAACAGCGCCATCGAAATTGATTTAACCGGGCAGATATGCACAGATTCCATTGGCGCTTTCCAGTATTCAGGTATTGGGGGGCAAATGGATTTTATGCGGGGTGCATCTCTGTCTGAAGGTGGAAAGCCAATTATCGGGATGCCCTCTACAACTAAAACCGGGCTTTCACGGATCGTGCCTTTTCTAAAACAAGGTGCAGGGGTTGTTACAACAAGAGGACATGTACATTATGTTGCAACTGAATATGGAGTTGTAAACCTGTATGGTAAAAATATGGACCAGCGCGCTAAGCTCCTTATAAGCATTGCCCATCCTGATCACCGTGAAATGCTGCAAAAGGCATATACCGAGCGGTTTGGTCAAATTCCCCGGAAATTCTAAAGAAGATTTGTTTGCAAACTAAAAAAGCCTTTCAAGTTTATCACTTGAAAGGCTTCCTCTGGTGGTGGTGTGGGCCGGAACACACATAAACATATCTAATCTTACCCAAATGAGCCATATTCAATACCATACAGTCTTTGGCAAAACAATGGTTAATGATAATGTTTGTTTATGTTGAATAAAATCGGCTATAAACTGCCTGCAAACTGCCAGCTTTTAAAATATAAGATATAGTCTTGAAAATTAATAAGAGATATAGCAAAGAGGAATTTTGGTTTTCCTTTATTCTTGTAGGTGCTTAGTCACAAATTTTATTAGAAACTTACAAGAGTAGTTTTCAGGGTTTGTACCCACAAAAAATCGCATGTTATTAGTTAACTTATTATTATCAAAAAATATTTTCTAAAAAACACTTGGATTTATAAAAACTCTTTTTTAAGTTTGTTAAGGTAATCCTAAAATCACTATATGAAAGTTAACGCAGCACCTATTCTGCTAATTTTATTGTCCTTACTTATAAGTCCTTTTTGCATTCATGCACAAGAAGAGAATGCCACAGCTGTTACTCAAGGCAATCGTTATATCTCTTTCAAGTTAAAATCCATAGATAAGTACAATTCCCGCATTGAGCGCCAACAAAAGCAATTATTAAATAAATTAAAAATAAAAGAAAAACATTTTGAACATAAATTAAAGAATTCTGATTCTTTGGCGTATGCCCATTACAAGGAGCAAAAAACACCTTCGTACGATTCCATAAGTAAATTATCAAAGTCTGATACTGGAAGTACAGCTGCAAGTTTTTCGAAACATAAAAATGCTACTGTTGATAGCCTCAGAGGCGTTCAGTCATTTGTACAAAGCAAATCAGGGCTTCCAGCAAATGCACCCCAGGTACAAGGCGCTACTGGTGAATTGAATAATGTGCAAGGGAAAATGAATTTCCGGAATTACATTACTCAACTTATAACACAGCATACTAACAGTCTAAAAAGCCTTGCAGGGACTGGTTCTGATATTCCGGGACTTAAAGGAATAGAAAAACAAGTTTACTACAGCAACGCAAAAATGGGTGTGTATAAAGAAATGGAAGAAAATCCTACAAAGGCAGAAGATAAAGCATTGGAATATTTAGAAGGAACAGAAGGATTTGACAAAACAATGAAAAACTCTTTAGCAAATAGTGATATCCAAGGTGCAGGTACAACTGATCCTACCCAATTGGCAAATATGGGGGTTCAAAGCAATCAGTTAATACAAAAGAGTTTACAACAAAAATTCGGCCCCGGTATGGGTGCTGTAACAAAAAGTTTATGTGCACAGCTTTCGCAATGGCAGGATAAGCAAAAGGATATTACAGGCAGTATAAATGAATCGAAGCAATCATTGAAAAATGTTAAAAACATTGATAAGCCCTCCTTTAAAGTAAATTCAATGCGTGGGTTACCTTTCTGGAAGCGGATACAAAAACAATATAGCTGGCAGAATACGCGTGTTAGTGGAACACAGCCTACAATGATCCAGCCATCAGCAATGGCAGGATTTAAACAGACACCGAATCTTACTTATGGACTTGGTATTGCCACCGCTATAGGACTTGGACAAAGTTGGCAGAATGTGCATTTTACATATCAAGGAATTGGGGTAAGAAGTTTTACCACTTGGCAATGGCAATACGGAATAGGATTATATGCAGGGTATGAGCGTATGTATAACCAATTTGCATTTTCAAAAAAAGTACAAAACCCAACACCTGATGTGCCGGGAAATACACACAATACCGCCGATTATAATGAAAGCCTGCTATTAGGGCTTACAAAGACGTACCATATGAATAATAAATATGATGGGCAGGTACAGGTATTATACGACATATGGTGGCGGGAAAAAGGCTTGCGTAGCCCGTTTTTTTTACGATTTGCAACAATGAAAAAATAAAATTTAATTTATGACACGAGATTATTATTTAACCCTGATTTGTATCTTTTGTTTTTGGAATGCAAGTTTTGCGCAAACAGATCAAAAGACAAATGACGTTTACGCCGAGCAAAAGCAGATATCCAGTGATCTGGATGCAAAAAGTACCCTTATTCCTTTTTCATTACCAGATCCAAAATCGATGGTCACTCTTAATGAATCAGGACATGGAGTAATAAGCCTGCCATTTGTAACTGTGAAAGGTAGAAAGTTAACTCTG
>CAIRZD010000495.1 GCA_903882965.1 uncultured Bacteroidota bacterium | reverse complement strand
CTTAATCTCAGCGCGGCTACAGATACTATAATATCAGTGCATATTGATGCTAAGGCTATTGCACACATAGACAGTGATTTTAGTATTTATGCTGCAATAAGCGTAGATGGTAATATGGATAATGAATCTATGCACCTCATCCAGTACAATCATATACCTACGCTGCAATATTTTACAAAGGCTACTGCCAAAGTAGTAAAACCAACCTGGAAGTGTACTGTAAAGCGCATAGGCTATATAGCCGGGCCGGGTGACGATATACCCCAGATACTAAAACTTGCCGGACTTGAAGTGGATGTGCTCAAAGACGCAGACTTCGCCAATGCGGCCAAGCTCAAAAAGTATGACGCTATTGTTACCGGTATAAGATCAGTGAATGTAGAAAAGCGTATGGCTTACTGGCTGCCGGTATTATTTGAATATGCCAAAAACGGCGGTACATTGGTGATGCAGTATAATACCACGCAGGATATGTCTACCACAAAGCTGGGGCCATATCCATTTACGATAGCATCAGATAAGCGTGTCACTGAAGAAGATGCAAAGATCACATTCATTGACCCTAAAAGCAGGCTACTCAACTATCCTAACAAGATCACCGATGCCGATTTCGCAGGCTGGGTGCAGGAGCGTGGACTATACTTCGCATCAAAGTGGGATGCGCAATACAAGCCCATATTCTCCATGCATGATGAAGGCGAAGATCCGCTGGAAGGCGGCACGCTCTATGCCAAGGTTGGCAAGGGCAACTATATATACACTTCGCTTTCCTTCAACCGGCAGTTGCCGGCCGGCAATAAGGGGGCCATACGGTTGTTTATGAATATGCTGAGTGTGGGGAAATAAAACCCCCAAACCCCTCCTTCGGCTTTGCTCAGGACAGGTTCCGGGGCTTTGCTTGTGGAGCTGAAGTTTTACTGCGGTTATTAATTTGATTGCTATTATGAAAACGAACACGCACAAAAAACAAAACTACCGTACCTGGTACATTGCTGTTATCCTTGTGTTAGTGGCACAGATCGTGTTGTATTATTGGTTTACGTGTCATTATAAATGAGCGCATATATATTCCATAAAGAAGGTTTACTGCCGATTTACTGCGGATTTTGAATATTGTATAAATGCTAATGTTTTTTGGGGAGCATAGTAAATGAGTTTCCGGCTTTTGTATTTTCCAATTATTTTCAAAGACCTTTTTTAACAACGTTGCTTGCGCTATCTGTATGTAAATTTCGGATGGATATGGTGTGATGGGGCGGAAGTGTACACACCTTTTTAATTTACAAAAACCAAAACAGAAAATAAAAACCGAAAAATCTCCAGCCGATCTATGAGGATTTTATCGGACTTTTTGATGGTGATCTTGTGGGCATTTTAGTGGGTGAAATTTGGTGTATACACTTTTGGGGGAATGTGGTAAAGACCTTTGAGCGCCAGAAGACGACCCTGTTATATTAATTGTATTTCAGGGATAAATTTAAAATCCTTACTATTCAATGTGTAAAGCGGCATGTTGTAATAAACGGCAGAGGCGGCTATGAGCATATCAGGTATTGAAGGCCTGTGACTGAGCGAAAAATTATCAAAAATCTCTATAAATACATTTGTGACAAGCTCATTTAAAGAAAGTATTCCAAATTTCGCGATCAGTTTACGGCATTTTAACCATTCATTTTTGTCTCTTGCGCCACGATAAAATTCAGCTAATACAACCGGCGTAATAAAAATGTTTTTTTGCTCAAATTCATAAACTTTATTAATTACTTCCTTATTGCCTCTTTGCAGTTCGATTAGAATGCAGGTATCTATAATCACCATTTTTGAGGCCATGCGTCTTTTCTTATTACATCAATAGAAGGGAAATCAGGAATAGCTTCGATGTCGTCCAGGAAATTCTTTTCAGTGCTGCTTTTACTCGAAATGTTTTTTTCTTCAGTTATTTCAAAAGCAATTACTTCTACTTTTTTACCATATAAATCAACAGGTAATTCTATTTTATGGTCTTTTTCTGTAGGAATCAATATCTGGCGGTACATATCTACTATTTTACAACAAGCAATTTAACTAATATTATTCATAAAAGAAAACTTTCGTTGCCGATTAATTAGTTGCAACGCGATTAAATTGTTCAGATAGGGTAGCTGTGCTATTGACTATGATCTTTTAATGCTAGTAACCTGATTACCACCGCGTTGCGAAGGACGGAGATCATGGGGCAGAAACTATAGGCTTGCCAGCGGGTACAGGAAGTTTATGTATATTTGTAAAAAAACATTGTTATGTACAGGCAAATAATGACCCCTACGGAAAAAGATCATAACGTAAGCCTGCCTAAAGAATTGTAGGGCTTTAGAGTGGAGATATTAGCATTTCCATTGAAGAAGAAACTCATTTCGATGCACCTAAAAATAACCCTGATATATTTTATGATGCAATAAAACTTGATTTTTCAGGCTATAAATTCAATAGGGATGAAGCCAATGAAAGATAAAGTTTTTGCCGATAGCAATATTCTGCTATACCTTTTAAGTAATGACGAAAGAAAGAAAATATTGCAAAAGCAATTTTAAAAGCCAACCCGGTAATCAGCACGCAGGTTATTTCTGAAAATGTAAATGTGCTGATAAAAAAGTTTAAACAGCTAAGTCTGCCTCAAATATCTGAGCATACAAAAATACTTGTTGCTTACAGTATCATAAGCCCAACAACTATTTCAACAATAGAAAGCGCACTTGAAATAAAAGAAAAATACGGGTTCCAATGGTACGACTGTACTATATTATCTTCTGCAATTTCAGATGGGTGTAATATCCTATATTCAGAAGATATGCAGCATGATCAGTTGATAAATGACAAGTTGAGAATAGTTAACCCATTTTTATAAAAGGAAAGTAAGTGTCAGATCCCTGATTTCCACCACGTCCCGCGAAGGGCGGAGACATGGCGGGGATAGAAAGTTATTTCAGTTCAATGTTTTTGGCTTGACATCACTAAAAAAATAATTTTCCCATATTGTTCCGGGCATTGAATTTTCCCATGAATGTTGGTTATAATAGAATTGACCGCGGTAATTATTAATCATATTCTGTACATCACTGTAGCGTAACCAAAACATTGTCTGGCTTCCTATGTATTCTATACCAAACCTGTAAATTTCATATATTGGAGCAATACCTAGTATATTAACTTTTGTTTCTTTAGCTAAAGGATCAAACGACCATTCTTCCAATATCTTGTATTTATGAAACTTTGTATAATCAATGTATGTATGTTGTATTACTGTGTCTGCTTTTTCTGATTGAGACTTGTAAATGGTTGTATCCGATATGTATTCCGGTAATGGTTTTAATTTTTTATACGAAAGCTTGTTCGAAAAACCCAAGTCATCACTTCGATAACCTTGCAATTTACCTGCCTTCATTGCATTAATAATTCTTTCAAACAGTAAAGAATCCACACTAATAGCGCCTATCCAATGATGGTTTGTATCCTCTTTTGTTGCGAGGTCAATATCCCTGATTATAATTTCCTTCCAAACCTCATTTGAGTTATTACCATTTTTTTGTGCATTATTTTTGCATGTAATATCTCTTGAAAAATAATCATCCCAGATAAGGTTAGCTATCATATTACCTTGATGATCCTGATCATATTTGTCGATCAGGTTACGAACATCATCATATCGTACCCAAATCATCTTTTGGCTTCCACGAAAAATGCCATATTCATCGTAAAGATCCACCACCGGGGCAATTCCGTTTACTTTAATTTCGGTCTTCCCTGTATAAGGATAAAACGACCATTCTTCCAGTATTGCGATCTTGTGAATGTTAGCATAATCAGGACCTTTACGAAGTGCTATAGTTTTCTCCTCATTTGTTATTGGGTCCACTATGGTTATAGAATCTTGGTCTCTATCCGAAACATCAGAATCATTAAGTTCCCTTAATGATAACCTACGTGTAAACTGGGGGAGATCTGTTCCATATGCAGCAATTGTGCCATTTAATACTTGACTAAATATAGGTTGAAAAAAAGCACTGTCTACGCTGAAACGGTCTTTTGTTCTTCCATTTGAATCCAGTTTATATGCGATATTTATGTTCCTTACTACCTTTTGTTTCCATACTTCAACTGAAAGGCCGTTGTTATTTTGCGCATTTGCTGTTAGCACCGAAAGTAGCAATGTAATCGCAATCAATAAGGTGGTTATTCTATATAAATGCATATTGCTCCTTTCAACAAATTTAACAGTTAGAAAAACAAAAAGAGAAAGTCATTGCAATATAATCCCTTACTTTTATTTCTCAAGATTGCACTATATTACTACTTTCTCTTCACCATAAATGAGCATACTCGACTGGATCGTATTATTCATTACGCTTGCCGCTATGATAGCTTATGGGCTATACAAGGGCAGGGGGCAGAATGGCGCGGATTCATACCTGCTGGCAGATAAGAAGCTATCGTGGTATGCGGTGCTGCTGGGTATTATGGCTACGCAGGCCAGCGCCATCACTTTTCTTTCCACTCCGGGGCAGGCATATACAGATGGTATGCGCTTTGTGCAGTATTACTTTGGCTTGCCTATAGCTATGGTGGTGATCTGTGTGACGTTCATCCCCATTTTCCGCAAGCTGAATGTTTATACCGCCTACCAATTTCTCGAAAACCGTTTTGACCGTAAGACACGTTTGTTTACCTCGCTGCTGTTCCTGTTATCGCGCGGGCTGTCTACGGGTATAAGTATTTATGCGCCGGCTATTATTCTCTCCTCTATTCTTGGGTGGAATATTTATCTCACTAATGTGCTGATGGGCGGGCTGCTCATTATATATACCTATACGGGCGGTGCAAAGGCTGTGGCGCATACCCAAAAATTACAATTCCTCATTATACTTGGGTCTATGGGTATAGCTGGTTACCTGGTGGTGCACCGGCTGCCGCAAGGTATAGGTTTTAGTGATGCGCTGTATATAGCAGGCAAATCGGGCAAGCTGAATGTGATCACAACGGGGTTTAACTGGAAGGATAAGTATAATATATGGAGCGGTATCATAGGTGGGTTTTTTCTTTCGCTGTCTTATTTTGGCACAGACCAGAGCCAGGTGGGGCGGTATATCAGTGGCAGAGATGACCGTGAAAGTAAACTTGGGTTGCTCCTTAATGGCCTTATAAAGATACCTATGCAGTTTGCCATATTGCTGATAGGGGCACTCGTATTTGCTTTTTATAGTTTTCAGCCGGCACCGTTATATTTTAATTCTGCTGCTTATAATACCTTTAAAACACAGGAGCCGCAAACTACCGCCATTGCAGAAATCCGTTATAATCATCTTCATCAACAGTCTGAAAAACAAGCATTTGCAATTGTTCATTTAAACAAAGAAAATAATAATCCGCTGCTTGATTCTTCCATCCGGCAGTTTGCACAAACGAGGCAGCAGATTCAATCTTTACGGGATAGTATATCTGATCATATCTCATCCCAGCATTACAGCCCAGATAAGAATGATACCAATTATATTTTTCTCTACTTTGTAAAAAATGCCTTGCCAAAGGGTATAGTGGGGCTGCTGTTTGCGGTTATCATATTGGCATCGTGGGGGTCTATATCGGCAGCGCTAAATTCACTCACCGCTTCTTCGCTTATGGATGTACAGTTGCTGGGCCGGCCAAAATTGTCACCTAAAGCAGAACTTCAATTCGGAAGGCTGCATACACTGGCATGGGGGGTATTTTGTATATGTGTGGCAATGTTTGCCGCAAAGCTTGGCTCGCTTATAGAGGCGGTAAATATATTGGGCTCCCTTTTCTATGGCACAATACTTGGCATATTTCTTGTTGCGTTTTATGTGAAACGGGCTAAGGGAAATGTGGTTTTTACCGCAGCAATTATTGCGGAGGCGAGTGTAATAGTGATCTATTGTATGGATATTGTATCTTTTCTATGGCTTAATGTAATAGGTGCTATGTTAGTGATAATCATTAGTTTGGTTAGTTATTTAAGAAAATCGTAGTTTTATAAAAATGCCCTTATGATAGAAGATAAGGAAGGCGATAAGCCGGATTATAATAACCCCAAGAATTGGTATTTATGGAGCTTCTATTACAATCCTAATGATAAAAGAATATTTCCGCCAAAGCGGATCAAGTGGCTGGGATGGACGGTCAATTTTGCGAACCCGTATTCCATCGGGGCATTTGTATTGCTAATTGTTGTAATGATTTTTATAGCGAGGTTAATTAAATAATAGCTTTGGTGAACCTCCCCTAAATATCAATCCGGCCATAAAGCCTAAACCTTATAGCCGGATCTTTTGCTTATATAGCCTCTTTGTTTTTATGCTTTCTTAGGTATTTCTGCTATATCTATCTTAGTATCGGTGAGGCGCGCTACTTTTTCTTCTTTACGTTCCGCTTTCCGCATTTTACGGTCGGCCCTCATATACTCTCTTTTTGAAACCATTTTATAAGTATTGGTTGTTCTGTCGGGGTAGTTGCCTGTGTAGGTAGATGTTTTTTCTATATTAATGCTTGCAGGTACATTTACTATAGAGTCAGGACAAACCATTTCGGTTGTAGTTTGGGTGCTAAGCGTTACATTATAGGTTTCCGGTATTAATATATTCCTGATCCTAGTACTCAGTAATAGTGGTCTTGATGCGTTTTTATCGGTCAATTCCGAGTTTGTATAGTCAACTGTGTATTTACGGTGTTTTCTTTTATGATAATATACATATATCTTATCAGTAACCTGAGTTTGCCTGCCATTAGCAGTAATCGTTACAGGATCTGCTGTGATATTGATAGGGGCATTGATACATGCAGTACCACCAGGTTTGCCGGGCTGAGGATAAAATTCATTACCGCATGCCTGCAGAAAAAATACATAATCACCATTATTGCCGGTTACTTTCCAGGCTTTAAATCCATTATCGCCAATCAACTTATAATAACCACCTTTCATATTACCGGCACCCATATTGCCTGTTGTACCACCGGGTATGGTAGCAGCTGTGATGTTTGATGCCTGCAGGTCCTGTATGCCATTTGTGTAGCCAAGGCTCATTATAATATTATTCAGCCTGCTGTTATCTGAATGGCGGCTCATAGCATTATAGACTTGCTTTGATGAGGATAGATGTGCCAAAAACGGGAATTCAGGATTTGTTCCTAACACGCCGATTTTTTTTGGTTCAGAACCATTACCGAAAGTGAAAAATGGATCACTACCCTGATTCCTGCGCGGGGTTTCTGAAGCAAAAACTTCATCCCTATTTGCATCTCTATATCTATCATTTCTATTTACCGTGCCATCTACCGGATCAGGTGTTTGTGACCTGAATTGGGTTTGTGTAGTATTTTGATTTTGTGTGGCGGATTGCTTTCGGTTACCATTATGACTTCGAAGTGTATCGTTGGGGTGTAGGGCAAATTGGTCAGGTGTGCCATATAAACCTACCGACCCATCGCCACCCATATCCTGCACAGGTCTTGTAATACTGTCTTGCTGAGCGAATCCCGAAGTTGTCATCGCTAAAAATGCTAATATTCCTAATGCCCGTTTCATAGTATTTATTGTTTTGGTTTTTTGAAATTATATTTCGAATAGAGTAACTATAAACCGTGCCAACACCATTGAATTTTATTTTAATATTTTTATATGCAGGAACACTGTATTTATATTTTTGAATTAATTATCGGTGCAAGTCATTGAAATATATACCTGCTTACAATTTTCAATCTTTTTACGTAGGTTTGTATTTAGTAATCATTTTTTAACAATTAGCTTGATAGTGCAATTAACTGTGTGGGAGATAACAACGTTCGTTGGTGTTAGTCATATATAAACAGGAAAGTTTTTGCACACTAGCTCTATATAAACATATTTAGATGGGATGTGGCAGTTGCGGTACGGGCGCCAGTGGCAAGCCCGGCGGGTGCAAAGGTAATGGTGGGTGTAGCACCGGCGGATGTAACCGCCTTAATGTTTTTGACTGGCTAAACGCCCTGCCCCTCAGTGATGGGGCTAAGCCTTACCCATTGATAGAGGTGTCTTTCAGTAAAGGCAGCCGTAAAGAATTCTTTAAAAATAATACCCACCATTTGCTTGAAAAAGGTGACTGGCTCGCAGTAGAAGGCGTGGGTGGATACGATATTGGCCAGGTGAGCCTTACCGGCGAACTGGTAAAACTCCAGCTTAAAAAATACGGTGTCCGGGAAACAGATGTAACCAAACGTGTATTACACCCGGCTACAGAAGAGGAACTGGAAAGTGCCAACAAGCAAAAAGAACGTGAATCGGAAATACTCATCCGCTCACGCGCCATAGCCCGCAGCCTGAAACTGGATATGAAGCTATGTGAAGTAGAACTTCAGGCTGATAGCAAAAAAGGTACTTTCTTCTATACTGCCGACCAGCGCGTAGATTTTCGTGAACTGATAAGGGTATATGCCACCGATTTTAAGATAAAGGTGGAAATGAAGCAGATAGGTGCCCGGCAGGAAAGCGGTAAGGTAGGGGGCATAGGTTCGTGCGGCCGTGAACTTTGCTGCAGTACCTGGCTCACAGATTTTAAATCTGTGAATACAACTGCCGCCCGTTACCAGAATCTTTCCATAAACCAAACTAAGCTCAGCGGCCAGTGCGGCAGGCTGAAGTGCTGCCTCAATTATGAGCTGGACACTTACATGGATGCATTATCGGTTTTCCCGGATCATGCAGACCACCTGGAAACAGAAAAAGGTGTAGCCCACTTACAGAAAAGAGACATATTTAAGAACCTGATGTGGTATAGCTTTTCTGATAACAATAAGCAATACCCGCTGACCATAACACGCGTAAAGGAAATACAGAAGCTCAATAAACTGGGCCAGAAAGCTGATGGCCTGCAACCTGTGGAACTGGAAACAAGGGATAGCAAAGCCGGCATTAAACCGGATATGGGTTATGTAAATGATGTGGGCCAGATAACCCTCAAAAACCTGGAGAAAGGTAAAAAGAAGAAAAAATCAGGCGGCGGTAATAAAGACCGTGCAGCCGGTGGCCCACAACAAGGGCCGAGGCCGCAGGGCAACAGGCCACAAGCCGCAGCAGGTGGAGAAGCCGCAGCGGGTGGTGAGCCTAAGAGCCCACAGCAAGCAAGACCGCAACAAGGTAACCGGCCGCAAGGCAATAGACCACAAGGCGGAGGCGGCCAGGGGCCGAGACCTCAAGGAGGGGGGCAGCAACAAGGCAATAAGCCGCAGCAGCCAAGGAACCCAAACCAGCCGCAAAAACAAAATCAACCAAGGCCTAACCAACCGCAACAAAACAAACCACGGCCCGAAGGTAGCCCCGATCATTCTGCTAATGCTGCAGGAGAGCGGCCACCCCAGCAGCAAAGACCACCGAGGCCGCCAAGGCCACAGCGCCCGAACGGGCCAAGGCCACCGCAGGGTGGAGCACCGGCAGGGGATGCGCCGAAGGCTGAAGGGTAGAGATATTCATATGATATAAAAGCAAAGAGCGCAATCCAGATTGCGCTCTTTTATTTTAATAAGATATTTTCAACTCACAACTTCAGCGATTGGTAATAAGCCGCATCTATAGCCGGATATCCTAAAGATTTTGCTTTTTCCACATCCTGCAACGCGTGGGCTTTATCGCCTTTTTTCTCAAAAGCCTTCGACCGCATGTAGTAAGCATCAGCTTTTTCAGGCTTCAGTTCTATAGCCTTGTTGTAATCTTTTATTGCCTCATCGGGTTTGTTTTGCACTACGAGGTATATGCGTGCCCTATTCATATAAGGTATCACGGCATCGGGGTTTTGATCTATTGCTACCTGGTATTCTTTCAGCGAGCTGTCTGTTTTGCCCATTATATCCAGGAAGTTGGCATAATTACTATGCGCTTCGGGGAAGAACGGTTTTATCCGCAACGCTTCTTTAAAACAATATTCAGATGAGTCATATTGTTTCCTGATAGCGTAGATCACGCCCAGCCCCAGGTATACGCTCTCGTCCTTGTCCTGTACTTTATTAGAATGGGTTGCATTTATTTGTATTACGGTAAAGTAGCTGCGCTTTGCCTCATCCAGCTGGCCGGTGGTGCGTTGCAGTTCTGCTAGGGTGATGATGGGGTTGGTATAATCAGGTTTGCGCTGTATGGATCCCATAAAGAAAAACTGTGCCGAATCCTGGTATTTTTTCTGGTCGGCAGGGATTGTGGCGTCTTCAAAGCGGGTATAGTATTCCTGTCCAAGGTAGAAGTAGGATACGGGGTTTTCGGGGTGCTTTTCTATATCATCTTTCCACAGGCTTATAGAATCGTGCCATACCTTGCATTGCTCAGTAGTGAGGTAGCCCAGTACCAATGAGTAAGCCACGGTTATGCCTACCAGTATTTTACCGGTTTGCCGTTTGGCAGCATCTTCAAAAAAGCCCGATACAAACCAGCCGGCTATGACAAACAACCCAAGATAGGGTAGGTAAGTATAACGGTCGGACATGATACAGCCACCCACGGGTATGAGCTGTAACAGAAGGGCAATATTTACGAGGAAAAACCCCATACCAAAAAGGAGTATCTTATTTTTTCGCCCATATCTCCATGTTAAAAAAAGCAGCCCAGCTACAACTAACAGGTACAAGTAAAAAGAGGAGGGTAGCGCGTCATTTTCTTTCATGGGGTAAGGATAGAAATTGCACATACCTACCGGTATCACTGCCTTCCACAGATAAGTGCATACGTTGTAAGCCGCCAGTGCTATGCGCTCTATGGGGGTAAACTTGACATCAAGTGTGCCGAGGGCGCCGATATGTTTCTGTGCCTGGATAGACAATATGCCGAAAAGAACAGCCAGCCCTAAGTGCGGCACTTTTTCAAGGAACAGTAAGTAATTGAATTTCCCGTTTTTATTATCACCTATTATGCCACCAGGTTCGCTGCCTCCGGTAAATAGTGTGCGCCCCTCCAGCAGGTCTACAAGGAACATAGTAATGGGCAGCGTAACCCCTACCGACTTTGCGAGCAGCGAGATGGCAAACAATACTATTGTAAGGCTGTACCATATGATCTTCTTATTCTTGCTTGCCGACCGCAGGTAATACACATATGCCGTGAGCGAGAGGATATAGAACAAGCCGTAAAGAATATCCTTGCGGCCGGCAGCCCATGCCACGGTTTCCACATGCATAGGGTGAATGCCAAATAGCAGTGCAGCAATACCTGCAGCCACCGGCCGGCGTGTGAGCACCCGCACAAAAAGGTATACGGCAATGGTCATCAGTATATGGCATATGAGACTGTCGAAGTGGTATATCCATGGTTCCAGGCCATAGTGTGCATACTCTATCCAATAGAGCATTATAGTGAGTGGGTGGTAATTACCCATCACAGGGTTTTCAGTGGAGAATATTTTTTTGAGCCCTTCAAAGGAGCTGTCTTTTATCAGCGGATTGGTGATGATATAACCGAGGTCGTCCCAGTTGGTGAGTTTATTATTAAGTATCTCGCGAAAGAAAAAATAAGTAAGCACAGATATCCCGGCCACCACCAGCCATTCATAATACCGCTGGATAAAACCATCTTTCGCAGGTGCTGCTGCTGTTCTTGCCGCAGGCTGCTGCCGGGGTACATTGCCTGGGCTTTTCACGGGGGCAACAGGCGCAGCCTTAGCCGCATTATTTTTTTTTCTTTGCCATGCCTTAATTATACTGATAATTGAGGTTTTAAAGATAATAATTTCTACGAACTAAGATCAAGAGAGGCATAAATTATTGTGTATGAACTGCTTACCTCCCTTTCGAAAAATTATATTTTCATTTTAAAAACAACACCCCCAAATCAATACCTATTCACCATTATATTTTCGAATATAAAATCAATATTAACTATTTTTGTAGATAATTGTATCGTGTATTACTCATATCATTTGTCAACTGGGATTCACTTATCGAGATCCCGGCTATACTTAGTAATGCCGGTTGCGCGGTAGATATTTTCAGTGTAAAAGACTCATGGGTATTGCAAAATAAGCAATACGATACCTGGATAGAGGGTAGCCCTGATGCCGCAACATTCCTTGATCAGCTAATATCCTATATAGAAAAGAACAGCAGCATGTACATTTGGGTGATCCCAGGTGATGATGCCATTATCAGGTCTTTGAACGAGCGCATCACTTCCGAAACCCTGTTTTACAAGGTAATGCCACTTACCAAAATAGAGCACCGGCAACTGCTGGGTTCTAAGGCCGGATTTTCAGAGCTGTGTGCCAGGTATCATATCAAGACACCCCGCTATCTAATTTATAATGTAGCCCTCACACCGGCTGCCATTGGTGATTACGTCGGTTATCCGCTACTTGTAAAGCTGGACAAAAGCGAAGGTGGCTTTGGTGTATATTTTTGTGAGGATGAACTTATGCTCACCAATACACTCCAGAAGATAGTTGTAAAAGACAAACTCGTTTTCCAGCAATTCATAAAGGGATACGATATTAATACAGAGGTGCTATACAGGGATGGTGAACTATTGGTATATAGTTATTCGCGCACGCTCACGGTCATGGGCAAATTTGGGGTATCTACACAGCGGCTTTTTTACCAGGATAATGAAGTGGATACAGTGCTGGCAGATATGGGGCGGCAACTGGGTTTAAGTGGTTTTGGCAATGTAGTATTTATGTATAGCGAGCAGGAAAAAGCGCACTATCTTATTGAAATAGATATGCGGCCAAACGCATGGATGTACTATGGCAGGTTCACCGGCAATGATTTTTCAGAAGGTGTGAGAAGAATTATCAATAATAACTTAACTCTTGTAAGGCCCACTGAAAAAGAGGCCGGGAGGCAGCTAAAGATCAGTTTGTATAAGAAAGATGTATACCGTTGCATACTTGAAAAAGATGTAAAAGGCTTGCTGGGCTGGCTCACTAACCGAGATCACTGCTGGAAGTACATTCCCTTTTATGATGGTAAATTGTTTGCCGCCTGCACCGGCTTCCTGTTCAATACCTTCTGGAGGTTCTCAGTAAATAAGCTCAAAAGGGCATTCGGGAGATAGTTTTTGACCCTTAACTGGCTTAACTAAACTATCAACTAAATAGCTACGCTCATCAAGTTGCTATTTTTTGCTTGTAAATTTATATTAATTGAAATGAGATTTTATTCTGGCATATGACTTATTTCGTCACGGGTAAAAGTTCTTTTGGTGGGATTGTCTATATCGAGTTTCTCTGTCTGTTTATTATTCTGGGTTTGTTGCTGTAATTTATTAATGATTGAATCGCTGATAGGCTCGATATTTTCAGGGTGAGGGGGAATAATATGTGAAGGTGCGGTTTGATATGCTTGTTCTGAATCGCTTGTTTG
>CAIRZD010000494.1 GCA_903882965.1 uncultured Bacteroidota bacterium | reverse complement strand
TTTTTAACAGTTGAGTATGTTTCATAAAAATTATTTTTTTTTATTATAATTTTATGTATATTTTTTTATATTTTTTGATTTTTCTTAACTTTTTTGTGCTGTAGGAAAATATTGCTCAAACCTTCTATTTAAAATATATATAACAATATTTTAGCTTTTAAAAACGCCCACGCCGCTCGTAATTGCACAAAATCATATTATTTTGTCAGAAATCTAATAATACAATGAAAATTGCCAATCGTTTTCTGCACCGCGTTTTAATTAGTATCGCGCTGGTAACTATTTCATCCTTCGCAACCCTTGCACAGGATCTCCAGTCAAAACTCCCTGACGATCCGGATGTTGTAACCGGGAAACTGGATAATGGGCTTACCTACTATATCCGTAATAACCATAAACCGGAAAAAAAGGTAGAGCTACGCCTTGCAGTGAAGGCCGGCTCGATTCTTGAAAATGACGACCAGCAGGGGTTGGCGCATTTTATGGAACATATGAACTTTAACGGCACGAAAAATTTTCAGAAAAATGACCTCGTAAGCTACCTGCAATCGATAGGTGTACAATTTGGTGCCGACCTGAATGCATATACTGCTTTTGACCAGACCGTATTTATTTTGCCTATCCCTACTGATAAACCCGAGAATATTGAAAAGGGTTTCCAGATCATTGAAGACTGGGCGCACAATGCATTGCTTACCGACAAGGATATAGATGAAGAGCGTGGTGTAGTATTAGAGGAAAGCCGTTTGGGCAAGGGTGCAGACGACCGTATGCTCAAGAAATATTTTCCTAAACTTGCCGAAGGTTCTCTTTATGCACAGCGGCTCCCCATAGGTAAGGATGACATTATCAAAAACGCTACTTATGATAAGACCCGGAGTTTCTACCATGACTGGTACAGGCCAGACCTACAGGCAGTAATTATAGTCGGGGACATTGATGTTGTAACCGCCAAACAAATGCTTATAAAACATTTTGCAGGACTTAAAAACCCTAAAAATGAAAGAGAACGGAAGTATGTAGATGTAAATCCACGTAAAGCTCCCGAGGCAATGGTGGTCACTGATAAAGAAGCAACCAATTTACAATTACTCATCACATTTCCGTATGTAAAAAAACATTACCAGGCCACTTTAGCAGATTATAAAAACGATATTGAAAAAGAGATCGCTAAATCTATTTTAAACCGTCGCCTCAATGATCTTGCACAAGGCAGCAACCCGCCATTTGCATATGCAGGAACAGATTTTGACGGATTGATCCACGGCTATGAAGGTTTTACCGCGGCCGCTGCATTCAGTAATGATGGCCTCGAAAAATCAATAACCGCACTTACCGGCGAACTGGTACGTGCTATGAAGTATGGCTTTACAGAAAGTGAACTTGACCTGTCTAAAAAAGAAATGATGGCCGGCATGGAAAAAACCTACAATGAACGCACCACAACAGACAGCAGGCAATATATAGAAGAGTATCTGCGCGCTTTCCTTGATAAGGAACCTTTTCCTGGAATTGTTAACGAATACGCCTATTATAAAAGTATGATGCCGGAAATAAAACTGGATGATGTAAATAAACTGGTAAAAGAATGGATGACAAACCCAAATACATTTACGCTAATTACAGCACCGGATAAAAGCGATATAAAGCTGCCAACTGACGAGCAACTACTCGCCCTGACCGAAAAAGGCTTTAAGCAGGAAGTAACAAAGACCGAAGAAAAAGCAGTGGCCACTTCTTTGATGAAAACAATGCCTGCACCCGGCAGGGTAGTATCCCAGGTAAAAGAAGATGGCCTTGATGCTACGACTTATACTTTAAGCAATGGCGTAAAAGTTACTATCAAACCAACAACATTCAAAAGTGATGAAATACTGATGAATGGTGTAAAAAAAGGAGGGACAAATGGGTATGGCCTTGCAGATAGGAGCAATGTACATTTTACAACTGACGTGGTAGAAGCCATGGGTGTTGGTGACTTCTCCCCTGCTGATCTGGAAAAAGTTACCGCCGGCAAAAATATTTCTGTGAGTCCCGGCATCAGTGACATTAATGACGAAGTAACTGCCAAAAGCTCAGTTAAGGACTTTGAAAGTATGCTGCAATTGTTAAACCTATATATCACAAAGCCCCGTAAAGATGAGGCCCTGTTTAAGGCCTATAAGGAAAAGCAAATGACCATGTTACAAAATATGATGTCGAGCCCACGCTTTGCATATATAGATACCACCATAAAGACTTTATACGACAATAACCCACTGGCGAGAATGGCAATTCCTCACCAGTCTGATTTCGACAAGATCGATCTCGACCGTGCTTTGGCTATTTATAAAAGCGAAATCGGTTGCGCCGATGGTTATCATTTCTTTATAGTAGGCAACATTGATCCAGCCACAGCTGTTCCTCTGCTTGAAACCTATATTGGCAGTCTCCCCTCAAACAACAAAACACCCGTTGTTACAGACAATGGCGTACGCCCGATAAAAGGCATCCGCAAACTCGAGATCAAAAAAGGAAAGGAAAAACAGAGTTTGATCCTCGCCATATATAGCGGTGAAATATCTTATTCAGAAGATCTCGCCCTTAAGGCACAGGCTCTTTCCGAAGTGCTCAACATCAAAGTTATCGAAGAACTACGCGAAAAAATGCAGGCAATATATGGAGGCGGTTTTAATGCACAAGTATCTAAAGAGCCTTACCAACGTTACAGTCTCCAGGTGCAATTACCCTGTGGCCCTGAAAACGTAGACAAACTAATTACCGCAACGGGAGCTTTGATCAAAACAATAAAAGACAACGGCCCTGAAGCCAAAGACCTCGACAAGGTTAAAAGCCAGTGGCATGAAAAGCATGTAACTGACCTGAAAGAAAATAAATACTGGGAAAGCCAATTGGAAAGCATCATATTCTGGGGCAGGGATAAAGACCGTGTACTGCAATATGAATCATACATTCAGAAACTTACACCGGCAGATATACAGGCCACAGCAAAGAAACTGTTTGATGGTAAAAATGAGTTTGTTTCTGTATTATACCCGGAGTCTTAATTGAATAAAACAATTTTGCCCCAATAATAAGCGCCCTTTTCCGGGGGCGCTTATTATTTTAAGGGTCACTTACTAAAGTCCCAGGCCTTCAAGCTATCAATAGCTAGTTCTTTATCACTGCCTGAATTCCAAAAGCTGATGCTTACGGAGTCATAATGTTGTTGAGGCAGTTTCATATCTAATGAAATATTTTTTTTCTCTCCGTCGTTCAGCACCCGGTATATACGGATCATATTCTCCTTTACAATTCCCTTGCCCGGCTTATTCTTGTCCACAAGTCTCACTACAAACTGTGCCATTTTCCAAACATCCCATTCTTTATTACCACAATGAAACTCAGCCTGCACTCTTATCCATTTTGCATTATCACCACTAAATGCAAAATGGTAAAAGGGGCTTTCCTGCGTTTCTTTGTTCAGCAAAAAATATCTCGCGCCTCCGGTCTCTGTTCTATACCCCGAACCGGTATCATTTTTGAAATCAGTTTGATAAATAAGATGCAGATCCCGGGGATGTTCTTCAAATAGATCTGTATGGTCTCTTAACACGATCGTACTGCGGGGCGCGCTCCAACGGCCTACTACACGCCAGAAATAGTGTTTACTCATACTTTCGCTATCATACAGATCTCCCTTATGATAATGCCAGGTGATCCATACGTTGAAATAAATAAACAATAATGCTACAGGTGTAATTAACCATAAAAAAAACTTCCTGTCAAGCGCAACACTCACTAACATAGTCATGGGGAACATAAATGCCGGGTAACTTTGCACCATAGCTCTCCCTCCATACCACCAAATATCCCATGCCGAAACAATATAGTAATTCAAGAGGCAGAAGGCAATGATAGCAACCTTGTTCTTCCCGCTTTTCAGAAAAGGGATGAATCCGATAATTGCCAGTATTAGCATGGGAGCGTAAACAAGCCACCCACACCTGTAATTAAAGCTATAAAGAAATGCATGCGGATGCTTCCAGGAAAAACTCTGGTCGCCATAACTATACACAAGCCAATGTCCCGAAACATGTTTCCAATAGATGAGTTGTATGGATATAACAAGTGCGGCAGACATACCTGCCAGCAGCAAACCTTTGAACTGCTTAATTACCAGCGCTATCCGTTCTTTTATGGCAGTTAGTGAAATACTTTCCATACCCCACAACAGAGGAATAAGGCAGGATATAATGTCAGTGGGCCGTGTAAGCGTAGCCAGGCCTACAAGAAAGCCAATTCTGACAGCGTATTTTATTTTGAAAGACTGGTAAAAATAATGTGTGTTTAATAAAATGAAAACATAAATTGTAAACAACCAGCAATGAGACATGCCGCAATCGATAGCTGAATAATTGAGGTAATTACTTCCAAAAACCAATAATACCAGTGAGATAGCAACAGCCTTGTCTGAATAAAAGTTAAGTAACAGTTTCCTTAAATACCACAGTCCTAAAACAGATATTAAAAATCCGCCAAGCTGTATGCCAAGCTGGTATGGCATTGAGAAGCCGTCTTTAGGATACCCCAGCGGAACGGCAACTAAATTGGCAATTGTGAAAAAAGGCAGAAACATAATGGCCATGCCGGAAGAATACTTCATCACATAATTGCCATTCTCCAGCTGCATGCCTTGCTGAAAATCTGTGCCGCTAAAAGTATATTTTTTCAGAATACTGTCTTTGAATGATTGGTGCTCCAGATCTTTATATATAAAAATGGAAGGCAAATACCAATAATAACCGGAAACATCCCATGCAATAGCAGCCTCAGTAGCTTGTTGCTTATACCTGGGGTAAAAAACGAATGATGTATAACACATCAACAGTACAGAAATAAAATAAGCAATTCGTGATAACATCCGGCAAACTTAAGAATCTAAAAATACACTTTCCTCCTAATAGTAGGGTGACTCAAAGGATATCTGCTACTTATCTTAATGAATATAGCGTATAGCGGCCTCCAAATCTTACACTATCAACAGGGTGCTGAATATTTCTTAAGTAATCTTTGAAATACCCATCATCGAGGCCATCCACTATCAACATATATTTCACTTGTAAGCTATCGAATATTTTTTTGTTCATCTCAGGTGATATTTGCCATGCTGTATTAATACTTCTTTTATTAGAGTACAGGGTTAATAGCCGCGGCTTGGTAAATACAATAATATCCTGGTCATTTACATGTTGTGATATATACCGGAATGCTACAAGATCCGAAGCTTGTGGTATACAGCCTGAAGGAACCACTTCTGCTGCTTTTTCCAGATGCGAATACCCCATCCGCAGGTATATCAATGTTAACAGAATAGCCGCCCATCTTAAATCTCCCTTTATAATAGCAGGTAAAACAATCTTAAATGTGGTGTAACAATAGAAAAACAAAATTGGTAAAGCAGGTAAAAAATAACGCAGGTCATGCACCGGAAGAAATATAATTAACAGGGACATAAGGATGAAAAAAATATCATCAACCGCAAGCCGTTTACTAATGCATACAATGAACCCCGTGATACTGAATGCAATGGCAATGCTCTGTGCAATAGATATTGCTGTTCTTAAAAACCCATTATTCGATTCATAATATAAGAATGCCGAACAGTTTGGTAAAAGCCTGTATATATTAGCTTCTGCGATATCCCTTAAGTTTCCATGAATCGTTTGCTTTACAAACTGATTATAAAAAGCATCAGTACGAATAGGTGAGTAAAATAAAGTTTTATTCAGAATAAAATTCACTAATAAGCTACCGGCGATGATATACAATACCGGTGATTTATATAGAAACTGCATTGAAAACCGTTTGTTTTTCAGAATGCTTTTCAAGAGTGAAAGAATCAAATAAATTCCCTCCGCTGCCAAAAGTAAAATGGCTTGTGAACGCATTAAAATAGCCATGACCGCGAAAAAAATCAGGAGCAGTATCCGCCTCCAGGAAAAGAATGTTGCATTCCTTGTGGTAAGGTATAAAACAACAAATAAAAGACAAGGAATATCAGACAATATGTTTCCTTTCAGGTCAACCATAAATGAATTATATATAATTGCCAGCGATAAGCAAACAGCAGTTATCACACTCATGTACTTCCTGAAATATTCAAAAAGCGCAAACAAAAGACATACTGAAATAATGGTCACCATATAAAGCATTGGCCTTATCGCAATGCCCCATATTTTAACAACGGGAGCAAGTAATAACGGGAATCCGGGCGGGTATTGAGCCGGAGCGTATTCAGTATTGTGTGGATTGTATATATAGCCTGATTGGTAAAATGGCTTGCCATGTGCAATGTTCTGGGCTTCTTTAATATACTGTGCAAAATCATCGCCCCAGGAATGCACATCATGTATATTCAAAAAGAAAAGCGGAACAGATAATAAAGCTAACACCCCATAGGGAAGGTATTTGTTTTGGGTAAATCGCATTTGCCGGATGTTGCTTTTGTAAGTAAAGCTAATAAAAATAGTAACATAGGCTCAATATCCGGCCTTTATACCGGTTGTAAGGAAAAGCCTGAAAATGTTATGAATTATTCAATTACACCTTCTTTTATATCACCCCATAAAGCCCGATAGCAGGTAGCGGCATAACTGGAAGGTGCAAACACCTCCAACGGAGCATTCCTTATCCCCATTTTCTCAATGTCTGAAAGATGAGGAATATAGTGTTCAAAAAAGCGCATGTCCTTGTGTAGGTGTTGCATAGTATCCTTATGCATATTCTTCCTGATATCTACCATCGTAAAGAAACACATGAGCTTGCTAAGATCAATTTCCTTATCTCCGAAATAGTTCTTCACCTGCTCATACGTACGCACAGAAAGCGTAGTAGGTATTACCGGCATCAGTACTGCATCCGAAGCCGTAAATATATTGTCTGCAACATTAGAAAAACCGGGCGGGCAGTCTATAAAAACAAAATCATAAGATGAGGATAATTCTTTGAGCAGGTTTTTAAAATACTTCTTGGTGCCGTGCTGTGATTCCAACAGTATATCCAGTTTCCTGGCAGACAGGTCGGCAGGTATTATATCAAGCCCACTATATTCGGTATGTATGATCGCTTCATTTATAGGCAATGAATGCTCTATTATTTTTTTCACACTGCTCTTCACCGCTGCATGTGCATTATAATAATAGCTGGCAGCAGCCTGGGGGTCAAGGTCCCACAGCAAAGTTTTGTACCCATCCTTCGCGGCCATATAAGCGAAGTTGACGCAGGAAGCGGTCTTCCCTACCCCACCTTTAAGATTATAAAGAGAAGCGATGAACATAAATAATAATTTTCAACACCCGGGAACAAACATTGAATACCAAATTACACATTCTGATTAATAAATTCTTATTTTCGGGGTCTTAACTCAAGTTTCTATGCTGCGAGCAACTACAGTTACTTTTTTGGGGAAACTTTCAAAGAACAATAATAAACCCTGGTTTGATAAGCACAGGGATGATTACCAGGCAGCTAAAGAAGACTATGAAGTTTTTGTAACGGAGATACTCGCCGGGTTATCAACTATAGATACTGCATTTAAAGAGCAGCAAGCCAAAGATTGCATTTTTCGCATATTCAGGGATGTGCGTTTTTCAAAAGACAAAACACCATACAAGGCACATTTCGGGGCATTCTTCAGCAAGGGCGGACGCAAGTTTCCCGGTGCCGGTTATTATTTCCACCTCGAGCCGGGTGGCAAAAGCTTTGCCGGTGGTGGCCTTTGGGTGCCTGAGGCTCCTCTATTAAAAGCAGTAAGGCAAGAGATAGATTATAATTTCGATGAGTTCAGCACGATTATCGGAAACAAAAAATTCAAAACATTGTTCAAAGAAATTAATGGTGAGCAGCTAAAAACTATACCCCAGGGCTATACTGCTGATAACCCGGCCATAGAATACCTGAAAATGAAAAGCTTTACTGTTTCGTGTAATATTCCTGATGCTGATATACTCGGTAAAGGGGTCGTCAGGAAAGCAATGGATGTGTTCACAACCATGCAGCCATTTATAAATTTTCTAAACCGGTCACTGCATTGATCAGTTCCTGAATACGAGAAATTCAAATGGCTTTGAACAACAATCCTGCTGTTTTTTCTTCCGAAATTTAGCAGGGGTTTGTTTGGTCTTATGATAAACGTCAAGCAATTCGCCTGCTCTGTGCACATGCTTGTCAGTGTCAACTTTGTTTACTAACAACATCAACTCCTCCACACGCTCGTCAAAATTGTCAGACCAATGCTGTGCCACTTTAGCGGTAACCAATAATTCGCGTACTTGTTGCTTCATAAATGAATGTTTATGGTGACCATTCTAATTTACTTATGAAAGTTAAACAATTTTTCGCTTCGCGGAATATCAAAAAAGAATATGTAGCAGTTTTTTTGGAAAAATGCTACATATTTAATTGTTTGATAAAAATAAATTCACAAACAATAAAACGGAGGAATTAGTAAAATTTAGTGAGATACGGATAGCGTATTTCGTAGAGCTGCTTCACTTTATTAAGTATAGTGCTTCGCAAAACGTCAAGATTGCGCCGCTCAGTAGCAGATATAAATATCGCATTATTGTTGGTGAGATGCTGCCACCTGTTCTCTAATTGCAGGATCATATCCTTCTTCACCTCCTCATCAAGCCAAGGATCAAAAACCTGTTGTTCATACAAGTCCATTTTATTGAAGATAGTAAGCACCGGTTTTTCAAACGCACCTATTTCCTGCAATGTTTTATTCACTACACCCATCTGGTCTTCGTATCCATGATGCGATATATCCACCACATGCAGCAGGCAATCAGCTTCTCTCACTTCGTCCAGTGTGCTTTTAAAACTTTCCACAAGATGGTGCGGCAGTTTCCTGATAAAGCCCACAGTATCACTCAATAAAAAAGGTGTTTGCTCATACACAACCTTGCGTGTGGTAGTATCGAGTGTAGCAAAGAGTTTATTCTCAGCAAATACTTCTGCCTTACTCATCACATTCATTATCGTACTCTTGCCCACATTGGTATAACCCACCAGGGCTATCCTTATATACTCACCTCTTTCCTTACGTTGTGTGGTTGCCTGCTTATCTATCTCTCCCAGTCTCTTTCTCAGCAGCGCTATTTTGTCTTTTACAATACGGCGGTCAGTTTCAATTTCTGTTTCACCGGGCCCTCTGCTACCTATACCGCCGCCCTGCCGTTCCAGGTGCTTCCACATTCCTTTAAGGCGGGGTAGCAAATATTGATACTGCGCCAGCTCCACCTGCACTTTCGCCGATGCCGTTTTAGCGCGGCTCGCAAAAATATCCAGTATCAGGTCACTCCGGTCTATCACTTTTATTCCTACCTCGTCTGATATGTTGCCAATTTGTGAGCCGGTAAGCTCATCATCAAATATCACAAGGTTTACCCCCTTTGCTTTTACATACTCCTTTATTTCTTCCAGCTTCCCTTTGCCCACAAATGTTTTGCTGTCCGGCTTAGGTAGTTTCTGTATAAAAGTTTTCACGGTAACAGCTCCTGCAGTTTCCGCAAGGAACTCCAACTCGGTCAGGTATTCTTTAACCTGTATCTCAGTCTGCTCTTTATACACAAGCCCCACCAATACAGCCTTATCCTGATCCTTTATTTTATTTTGTTTGTCGAGCACGTTTTAGAAAGTCAAAAGTTAAAAGTGAGAACCCAAAAGTTCCATAGTGTATTCATTATTTGCAAGCCTGTTAAATATCCTGATTAGCAAGTATAAAAATTAAAGCTAGCTACTTATCACCCAATTTTTAGCTTTTCACTTTTAACTTTTGCCTTAATCACAGCAGCCTTTCCTGCTCCCGCAACCAGCGTTCCGGCATTTCATCGTTGCTGGCTACAAGGTAATCATTATATGAGCAGGGCACAAAAGAATGGTCCGGCAGCCTCATCCACCACCTGTTGGTTCGCTTGCTTTTCAGAAACATGGTATCATTATCCGTAAAGGTTAAATTGAATACAATAAACTCTTCCCTTTCTGTAAGCTTCGCCTCGCTTTTTCGCACCAGGTAGCCATCTACAAAATACCATATCATCTGTGATATTTGCTTGGCGGTAATTCCGTGTGCATCATTAAGGTGATTGTATCCGTATATGCCAATGGAAGTTAGCACATCACTCATACCGGCATAGCGGGTAAGCAGACAACTTTCTTCTCCCGAAAGCCCGTTTGGTGAACCGTTAATATTGGCTGGTGCGTCACTGTATCGCACAGCCGACATATCAAAGCTGAAGATGTTGCTTGTTCTGAGCACAGGCTCCATATCTTCTATATGCTCCCGCACTTTGCCCAACCTGAAAAAGTCAAACCTGAGTTTGTCCAATGTCTCCAACATTCGTGGATGTGCATAATAGCTTTGAAAAGCCATGTGGCTATAGTGCGATATAAAGTTTGGCGTCCCGGTAAGCATATCCATCAAAAAGCTGCCGGAGGTTACCTCTTCGGTTTCATCAAGATCTATAAGCATATCAGCCACAGAAGCAACAACCATCTGCTCTGCCTTTTTAAACACTCCATATTGCTGCAAAGTAAGATCATGGCTACCACCTATGATCAATGCTATTTTCCCGGCAGCGTATATTTCCTGCAGCACAGTAAGCAAAGCAGCACGGGTGTCGTCCACCGTGGCACCTTGTCTGATATTACCTGCGTCCGCAATTTTTATACCGGTATGCCAGTGATACATTTTATACAATTGCTCCCGGATGGCATTAGCGCTATTGCTATATGCCATTGTCTTATCTTCTCCACGCCATTCACCGCATCCTACCAATATTATATCGGCATCTTCCCAGTCAAAAGAATTTTGTGTAGCGCAACTTATACTTGCACCCCACTGCAATGGTTCATAGAAACCATTGCCCTTTGTTTCAATAAAATGTTCAATTTCAAAAAATGGTCTCAGATCTTGCATGTGTATGAAAATAGTAAGTGGCTAAAAGTACGTAATTGTTAATTCAAAATGTAAATGCGTTGCTACATTTAGTTACCACATGAGGTATGGCAGTAATATTATGTATTACAAACGTCGTATTGTTAAAAAAAGTTAACCGCAATATGATTATATCATTAAATACGCTCAGATTTTTATATTTTTGGGCATTCCGTCTAATAAGTCGTTAGATAGATCACCCGGCAATAACTTACAGCCGGTAAAAATGTACTTATGGCTACCGGTAAAAAAGGAAAACCTACATATTTTAATGCGATCATGGGCGTAGCACTTGTACTCTTCCTCATTGGGGTACTCGGTTGGCTGCTTATCAATGGCAGGGCATTATCACGTGCATTCAAAGAAGACCTTGAAGTCAACGTTGATTTTCATGATAATGTAACCGACGAAAGTGTAAACAAAATGCAGGCTATCCTGCTTAAACAGCCATTTGTAAGAGAAGCACGTATCATTACAAAAGAGGAAGCCGTGAAAATGGAAAACCAGGTGGAAGGTGGCAATATGATTGATTTCCTTGGCTACAACCCGTTATTTACCTCCATATCATTAAAACTCAATGAAGAATATGTAAATAAAGATAGCCTCAACAAGATTAAAAAATTCATGTTGCAAAGTAATGTCGTAAGAGACGTAACATGGCCTAATAATGTAGTTGACCAAATGAACAGTAACCTCCGGAAAATAGGCATTATCCTGGGTGGCATTTCAATAGTACTCCTGATAGTGGTTATATTTTTGATAGACAATACTGTACGCCTGGCAATGTTCAGTAGCAGGTTTATTATAAAAACAATGCAAATGGTAGGTGCCACTCGCTCCTTTATAACCCGCCCATTCGACCTCCGGGCTTTTATTAATGGCCTTATCAGCGGTGTTGTTGCAGTAATTGGATTATGGGTGGTAATATCATTTGCCAATGCCCAGCTACCTGTGCTTAAAACATTGACCGAGCCGGTATTGCTTACTTTTCTTATTATCAGTATGTTGGTTTTGGGTATTATTATTTCAATGATCAGCACACACAGGTCTGTAGTGAAATATTTAAAAATGCATGTAGACGATCTTTATTGATTTTTTTAGAGCTAACATATTGATATTTATTTTTTTGATTTACAATTTTTAACTTAATATTGCGATTATGTCAACACCAGCAAAACCACAGCAAACAGCACAAGCAGCTCCGGTAAAACCAACCGCTTCTACAAAAAATTCTGTAAAGGCAAATGACAGAGAATTATATTTTTTGTTTGATAAAGAGAATTACATGTGGATGATCGGCGGCCTGGCACTAATATTCATTGGCTTCCTCCTCATGTCAGGTGGCAAGAGTGCCAATCCTCACGAGTTCCATTACGATGAGATATATAGCTTTCGCCGCATCACACTGGCACCTATTGTAATATTGCTCGGCTTTGCAGCAGAGGCATATGCGATCATGAAAAAACCAAAAGAAACGCAAGCTTAATTTTATAGCTTTTATAGTACTTAAAAAGGGTAAGCATCTGCTTACCCTTTTTATTTTAAACAACTCGAAAAAATACTATTCTTCTACTGTTGTTATTATTATCATTGAGTCGCCATCCTGCATATTGTTAACATCAAACAATGGCATCTGCATCGGCTCCATAACCATATCTACTAAAACCGGCATTTCAGCCTGTGGCTTTGCTGGAGCGGCTTTCTTTACTACCGGTTTCTTTTTTGGCACTACTTTCTTTATCGCTTTTTTAGGTGCCGCTTTCTTTACAGGTGCACTTTTCTTTACTGCTTTTTTAGGTGCGGCTTTCTTTGCGGCCTTTTTTGCAGGCGCGCTTTTCTTTACTGCTTTTTTAGGTGCGGCTTTCTTTACGGCCTTTTTAGGTGCCGCTTTTTTCTTCACAACTTTTTTAGGCGCGGCTTTCTTTACAGCAGCCTTTTTCTTCACTACTTTTTTAGCAGCAGCTTTTTTCGCAGGCGCTTTCTTTTTGGTAACTTTTTTTGCGGCTGCTTTTTTTGGCG
>CAIRZD010000493.1 GCA_903882965.1 uncultured Bacteroidota bacterium | reverse complement strand
GCAGGCCTTCGATCTCTACCACATCTCGAGATAGAAGGGTAGAGAAAAGAAGAACTCATTATATATCACTTAATTATATGAACACTATGGGAGGCTTTCTCAATTTATTTTTATCCCGTTTCATTTGACAACAATCGTTCATACAAGTGATACCATGGATGCACCAATACCATAGGCAGCAGGTTAAAGCCCCATTTACCATTAGCTAACAGCATAAAAAATAATGAAGCCATATCCGGTGTTGAACCGTAAAAAGCATAGATCAATAGTTTGTACGTATAGAAAACAGCGACAATCACTATAACACTTATTAACCAATGAGAAAGTATTTTCTTCCAGTTTATCTTCCCGTCGGGAGAATAAAAATCATAGAACGTATTGAATGCAATCCACGAAACATAGGATATAAGCCCAAAATCAGGGTTCCATAAAACAAAGACACCACTTACAATAAATGTTATCCAGTAAATTAATTGCGAACGATTTTTTAAATACAATGAGGTTAAAAAGATCAATACACTTGGAATGATATAACGAATGGGGTACAAAGCAAAATTGCAATCGAAATTCTGGGCATATTTAAAATCAAGAAACGCAAAAAATATTATTGTAAGTATCCCTAAAAAGAGGATGACATTGTTGTGGACAAACTTCCTGAGTGCAAGAAAATTAATAATAAATCCAAGCCCTATGAGGAAGGCCATAGCAGCAGTGAATTTAAGAACATCAAGGCCTGTAAAATGAAAAATGATTTCCAAAAACTGAGGATATAGCCCATAAGAATTATAAAACCCACCAACGAGCAATGGCGCACCGGAATGAACCTGGGTCATTGAATAATAGACTGCATTGAAGTTATACTTACATTCATATGCGTATGGGAAATAGAATACGCTCATTGCCACAGAAGCCAGTACAATGGCACCAAAGACCGTATACCCTATAACATTGGTACTTGTTTTAAATAATTTTTTATTTTCCCAATCGTACTTCTTTATTCCTAAAAAGAAAATGCAGGCTATCAGTGGCACCAGTATGAAAGTATATAACAACAGGTACTTGTCGAGAAAAAAACCTTTAAAGAAAAAAGCAAAATTAGTATCACCTACAAGGTCCCTTGCGTTTTCGGCATGACTACCGTCGGGAGAATAAAAGGGGTTGGGCGCTGCAAAATCAGCCCAGATCATGGCCGCAATAAAAACGATACAGATTGCAGAGACAATAAAGAATGGTTGTTTTTGAGCCAGTTTTTTAACAATATCCGTTTTTGAAAACAATACATAAAATCCATACAAAGCAACTAAAACAATAACAACACCGGATCTGAATAGCAAGGCTTCCACCGGCTCCGGCAATAGCCTTCCAAGAGATTCAAGAAGGACCTTTTGAGCATTTACTATTAATGAATTAACATCAGGGTGATACACATTAATGATTACAAATGCTATACATGTGTAAACAATAAGCGCACATAAAATAGACAGAATCCAACGTGAAATTTCCTCGTTCAAACCTTGCGAATCTTCTTTGGGGCTATGCACATATACCGGTTGTGCAACAACTTGTGAAGGAGCAGGATTACCGGTTACCGGGTTTTTCTTATTTTTTGGGGCACTCATGATATTGTATTTTTATATTTGGACGAAGCGCGCTACGTCTTTCGTTTCCCTGTATCATAAAAACTTTTTAATCAGGGATGTTTATTATAATTAAAAATTAAACGCTAAATTTAGAAATTAAAATTCATAAAACTATATGATTTTTGATTCCCCTCGTTTAATATCTTTTCCTAAAATAGGCTCATCAACACTGGGTTTTATTTCTGTTAGTGAGAATATGACCCATGTTCCTTTTGACGTAAAACGTATATTCTGGACATACTATACCCCGGATAGTATTTTAAGGGGTCGCCACGCTCATCATAATACAGAAATGGTATTGATTGCTGCGGCAGGGCGAATAATTGTAAATACAGAAATGCCGGATGGCAATGTAAATGTTTTCATTCTGGAAAAACCGGAAGTGGGCCTTTATATGCCCAGATATTGCTGGCATACTATGCAGTACTCACATAGCTCTGTACAGCTCGTTTTAGCAAGCAATATATATGATGAAAAAGACTACATAAGATCTTACGATGAATTTAAGTCTCTCGAACTAAAATAAAAGATTGCCTTTCTTTTTATTCCTGTTTCTTCTTTATTATAAACCCGGGGCGGTTCTTGACCTCTTCGTAAATCCTGAAAATGTATTCAGCGATTATACCCAAGCTTAAAAGTATGAGTCCTGAAAAGAATGAAATGAATAATATAATACTTACCCACCCTCTTACTTCAATTAGCCAATAATTAGAGTTGCCAAACAATTTTACATACAGATAAAAAAGCATTATCATAAATGACAAAAGCGAGACTGCTAACCCTAAATAAGTTATAAATTTTATAGGGAAAGACGAAGTGGAAAAAAACCAGTCTTTTGCAAGTTTTACTTTTTTCTTAAATGTCCATCTCGATTTGGCTGCGGTGCTTTTAAGACGCGCATAGGGCATATAAACAGGGTTAAAGCCCATGCGCAGCAACTCAGTAAATGTAGTGGTGTTTATAGGATGGATATTGTTATTGATGAGGTCTATAATTTCCCGATCTATAAAAAAGGAATCTATACCCTGCGGCGGATAGCTGAAATCTGAAATGGCATTTACAACCCGATAAAAAAGTTTTGCAAACTGTTTGGTAAGCCACGGGTCTGTTCTTTCGGTTCTATATGGGAAAATAATTTTAGTTCCTTTTTGCCATTCGCGGTACATGTCTACTAAAAATTCGTATGGCAATTGTTCATCATCGGCTATTACGGTAGTGCAATCACCGGTAGCCATTTTCAGGCCGGCAAGAATGGAATAATGGGAAGTATAATTCCGGCTGAGTTCGTAAGCCTTAACATTACCATACTGCTTTTCCAGGCTCAGTGCAATATCAAAAGAGCCATCGACAGAACCATCATCAACAATAATTAACTCGTAAGGAACAGATGAAGCTGTCATTACTTCATCCACCCTGTTTCTTGCTTTTATAAGCCGATCTCCAGACTTATACGACAATAAGATGACAGATAGCATTCCTTTCATTTGAATTAGTTGTAGCTCTTGAGTAAAATTAATTTTCTTTACGCTTATTAAAGTCCATTTGTGATTAGCTATTAATACTAAACACATGCATTGTTGAACCATACCTACATCCAAGCGAAACCAATGAATGTATTACCGCTCTGTTTGTAGATTGTGTATTCATAATAATACACTCTGCTCCCTGATCTCTTAAATGGTAAGTCATTTCAGAGATCAGCTTTCTATACCAACCCTTATTCGTTTTTGCCGATACAGCAGAAAGCACAAATTTAGAAATATTAATGCCTAATACAGGCCATTCGTCTTTCATATATTTTGAAGTAACAAAAGAATCAGGGGGCAAATTTTCTTCTGCAGGCACTAAAGTAACATCTGTAAATCCTTTTATACATTGTTCAATATAAGTTGCTATATATTTATCAGCTACAACAGAACTGAAAAATTTATCTGCATGAAAGCGGTCATAATCATTTCTCATCTCGCTGGCCACTCTCATTAAATTGGGAATATCCTTTTCTTCAGCAGCCCTAACTTTGTATCTTTCTATGTTATAAGTGGAGAGATCATCACGGAAATAATTAAGGCGGGTTTCAATTAATCTAAACCCATTAGCGCCCAGCGCCTGTATTAAATCAATATCTTCAGATGGTATATTGATAAATAAATAGACATTTTCCTTTGTCAAAACCTTGAGTAAAAATTCTTTTATCGCTTTCTGTAATATGAGCATATTGCTATGATCATATAATACAAAATCCAGCCTGTTAATATCGACTTTGAAATAATTGCTATCCCATTGCAGATGAGACAATAAGAAAAAGTGATCGTACCCATCTATGCTTACCTGGATATAATCATCATTTTTGATTCCGGATAAAATAGGCTCAAAAACACAAAGCTCTAATTGCTTTTCTTTATCAAAAGACCGGATATAATTATATGGTGAATAATAAAATAAAACTTCTTTTCTTGATTCAATAATTTTTGCAACCTCTTCCATATGCTCTGTAAGTAATTAAGAATATGCTACAATCCGTCACATGACTGGCTCATTCATAAAGACAATGCTCTTTTCAAAACCAAATCATTAGTAAAATCATTGAATATTTATAACTTCGTAAAAGTTACTTTCAATTAATAACTGGCAGCAGCTGTTCATTGATATTCATGATAATACACTAAAACAAACCTACGGAGAATAATTTAATAATTACATGGAAATACCATTTTTATCATTCGACAATATGCATACTCGGATAAAAGCCGAAATGTGCTCCGCCTTTGAAAAAGTATACGACAGCCATTGGTATATAATGGGCAACAGTTTAAACACTTTTGAGAAAAATTATGCTTCTTTTTGTAATACAGATTATTGCTGCGGTGTGGCCAACGGGCTGGATGCCATTATCATTTCATTAAAAGCACTAAATATAGGGCAAGGTGATGAAGTTATTGTACCGTCGAATACCTATATAGCTACATGGCTTGCGGTTTCGTACGTAGGTGCAAAACCGATCCCGGTTGAACCGAGGGCTGATACTTATAATATTGACCCAACTCTTATAGAGCGCGCCATAACACCTGCAACCAAAGCTATTATTCCTGTTCATTTATACGGGCAAGCATGTGAAATGGATCAGATAATGCCAATAGCGCAAAAGCACAATTTATTTGTAATTGAAGATAATGCGCAGGCACAGGGAGCCAGATGTAAAGGTCAAATCACTGGGAGCTTTGGTAACATCAATGCTACCAGTTTTTATCCCGGCAAAAACCTTGGGGCACTTGGTGATGCCGGTGCGATAACTACAAATGATAAAGAACTCTATAATAAAGCCAATGTTATCAGAAACTATGGATCAGAGAAGAAATACTATAACATGATCAAGGGCATAAATTCCCGCCTCGATGAAATGCAAGCCGCATTCCTTGATGTGAAACTAAAATACCTGAACGAGTGGAACAGGGAGCGTAATGAAATTGCAACGTATTATAATGAGGGGTTAAAAAACGTCACCGATATTATCCTTCCCGTTACAGCAAACGAATGCACCAGTGTATTTCACATTTATATGATCAGGACCAAACGAAGAGATGAACTACAGGAATTTCTCCGTAATAAGGGCATTGGCTCACTTATTCACTATCCTGTGCCACCGCATATGCAAGAGGCCTATAAAGAGATGGATTGCAAAAAAGGAGACTTCCCGATAGCCGAAGAAATTGCCAATACCTGCCTGAGCTTACCGCTTTATCCCGGACTCACTCATGCACAAGTTGATTATATCACGGACATGATTGCATCATTTTTCAGGTAAGCAATTTATTGGGCCGAGAACAGAAGATCAATTAACCGCTTTCTTGCCCTTTCTATCATATACCCATGCACCTAAATATAACAGTAGTCCAACAAGAACCATTGTAAATCCTACTCCAAGATAGCGTTGTTTATAAGTCATAATTATTTCACTGCTACCTTTCTTAAGCATAATGCCGGTCATACCGCCATCTATTTTTATTTTATCAGCAGGTTGCCCATTTACTTTCAAGCTCCAGCCATTGTCTAATGGCAAGGACATATATATCATCCTATCTGCATTCAAATCAATTTTGCCGGCAATCTCTTCGTCGTCAAACCTACTCATCTTTAAAGAGTCTTTGCCTAAATCACTTGTGTATTGTTTGAACAGATCAATGGTGAAGGATGTTGGAACCAGGGTATCTCTCAATTGAAATTCAGTTAATGAGGTTACTTTGCTTATATCTTTATCATTAATTACAAATGCCTTTAAACTTACAAAATCCCTTTGCGCCTGCGAAAGCGTGCTAAATGCACTTTCTTTTATGTATTGGCTATACGTAAATCCAAGCGGGAGTACGAACTTGCTCCTGTATACTCTTACATCCCCAAATGTGCCCAATGAATCACAAACCGATAGCCATAGCGGGTTAATGCTCTTTTTGGCCAAAATATATTTTACCCTATTTTCAGACTCTAATATTGGTTTATTGATTAGCCCCATAGCCCATCTTGTTTGGGTTTCTTCCTTCGTGTCTAATGCGCCCATCAGGCTCAGGTAATTAATATAATTTCCCTGGTTAAATGAATTGTACGAACTGGTTCCACGGTACCCCTGCACTAAGGCATCATTAAGAGAATAGTGCATTGCCCCGGATGATGCATAATTTTTATCTACGCGGTAAAAAGAATTGTCGATGCTTTTTATATACTTAATAGCATCTACGGTATAATCATTATAACCTACTTTTTGCGATAATTCTGCAGAAGTAACGGCATCTCTTTGGTTAACAGAAATGTTTGAAAAATACATCAGCTCAAAAACTACTACAGCCATAAAAATGTATTTCAGATAAACCGGGCTGGTTTGCCTGCTCATAAAATAAAGCAGGCCAGCGTATACCAACAATAATAAACTGACGAAGGTTAAAATCGGAGAGCTGACAATATCTTTATCGGCGAAGAACGGATAATTGAGCAGTGCAAATAAAATAACAACCGTAACAATAAGCGTTATGAGGCTGATCTTTTTCTTTTGTGTAATCAATTCAAGGGCTTGCAGCGAGTAATAAAGAAATACCAGCGAAACAAGGAAAGAATATGCCCTATAATAATCACCGGTAAACAGCCAAAATGCATAACGGAAGTATGGAAAAATAATAGGCAGTATCCAAACTGATGCAAAAACAATAAAAGCGATCCTTGCCTTTTTTTCCAAAAATGAGAAAACCTGTGGCTTTAGCAGCAGGCAGGGTAAGCCACAATAAAACATTGGCGCTTCGAGCGTATTTTGCCAGCCTTTGAAATCATTGCCGCTGCCCAAAATATCACTTGAAAAAAACCGCATCACACAAGTGCCAAGGTTCAGTTTATCAGAAAAATTAAACATTGGGGCTGAAGACAAAATATGCGCGTATGAACTGCTCCCGTTGCCTCTTGGACTTTCCAGTGTAACTAAAATATTCTCTATCAAAAAAGGAGCGCTGACCAACAAGCCTAACAAGCCAAAACCAACCATTTTTAAGAAGATATTGATTATACCCTTAAGGTCGGTACCCGTCTGAAAGCACCTGAGTAAGGCATATAATGCCAGAAACAAGCCATATGTATACAGATTAACCGGAGTAGGAACACCTATGAAAAAAATTGCCAATGGGAATAACAGCCAATTTTTTTTAAGGAAAAGCAATTCGAACGATAATAATAATAATGCCAGTGCAAAGGCTTCAAACGAAAAATAATTCCATCCACCACCAACGATCATAAACGCGCAAAAGGCAAATAACAAGCTACCGGTTACAGAAGTGAAATTAGAAAATTTAAGTGTTCTTAAATAGAAGAAGAATATAACCCCACCCAGTATTACCTTGAACACCTCCATATATACTATGGCATATGCCACATGGTTTTTGCCGATCAGGAAAAGGAAAACGTCAAACGGCTCACGAAATAAGAATGCGAAAATATTTTGTCCCATTCCCCAGTCGTTTGACCAATGAGGAAAGTGATGATTGGCAACCTGCTCTGCTGTATAATATCTGTAAGGATAAATACCATTTAAAGTATCACTGCCAATATCTTTAAATAGGTAAACTTTATCGAACGTCAGGTAGTCTTTAAATACAATAAGCGCTATAAGTATTATCAGGCCAAGTGAAACCAGCCACGCTTTATTACCCAACCCTTCGAAGAAATCAGCGACAGAGGAATTATTATTTGTAGCTGTTTTATCGCTGCTATTGGTATTTACAGGCGCTACGGGCTTTGGTGCGACGTTTGAATGGTTTTTATTTTTTTTCGAACTCATATTGAAAAAATAAGATCAATCCATGAATTTTAACCGTACCAATGTCTGAATATATGAAACCGCAAACACGAACAGGTTTCTTTTTGTATCGCCATACATCCGTTCCTGTAAGTGATAAGGTATTTCATGAATAGACAGGTCTTTTTTTGTCCTTTTCATTTTAATTAATATCTCCTGGATAACATCAAAATGATCACTTTTCAGTGTAATTGGTGCAAACAAAGACCGGCGGTACAATTTAAAACTATTAGAAACGTCTTTACAATGCAAACTGAATAAAAAAGAGTAAGTAAAATTAACAGCCCAACTCATTATTATTGAAGCACCTTTATTATTTGTACCACCACCAGCTACATACCTCGATGCTATAACAATGTCATAACCATTACGGGCTTCATAGACTTTATTTATAAACTCGGGTTCATGTGAGCCATCGGCATCCATGAATAATAAATACTCGCCGGTTACTTTTCTTATACCTGTTCTCACCGCATCACCATAATGATTACCCCCTTCCTGCACAATATACCTTACACCAAATTCCTTGCAAACATCACACGTTTTATCTTTAGAATTTACGCCATCAACGACCAAAACCTCATATGCAATATTTAATTCATTGACAGCAGCTATAAGCCGGGGTAACAATACTCTTAAATTTTCCTCCTCCAAATAGGCAGGTATAACAATACTCAGATCCATATTTTTATTTTTCAATTACTCATACTCCTCATTTACATCCCTTCTTAATCATCTTGCAGGAAGGCCTGTTTGAAGTAAAAATACAAATCTTACTCAAATTTGCTGTAATATTTTTAGTCATTTCCCTTCTGTAAAATAGCAGTTTCAAATTGGCTGCCAGATCAGTCGGAACAAATATATTCAATAAAAAGGGGCCTAAACTGAAGCCCCTTTTTGAATCGAATAAAATCTTCTACTTGATCTTTTTGTATAAGTTATTGAACTTAAAAATGTCAATGTAGTCTTTTGTCCTTTCGAAAATTTCATTTATTTCTTCTTTGCTCAATTCCTTCGCGGTTTTAAGATTTGCCTCTTCTGTAGGTATCCTTACTGTACCCCATGGGTATACTTCCTTTAATTCCTCGCCATGCCAGCTTGGTGTTTCTAATGTTTTGCTGGTGCCAATACCTACTTTTTTAAGTACTGATGAAAGTGTGCCTACCTTATCCTTTATAAGATCGTCAAACTTCACTATATGATAATGATCAGGATATTTCTGAGCATAAATAAGCGAGAAATACTGACAAGTAACCCACCCCGTCATGTAATGAGCTATTGACAATGGCACTGCCCTCTTCTTAGTATCAGCATAAGCAGAGAATGGGTTTCTTACTACATGCAAAACATGACCATTGCCATTGTAATCTTTAATTATCTTATCACCGTCTACGCCTATTATCGGGCTATAGCCTACATAGGCTTTTTCTTTACCGGTCTTCTTATAATTCTTCCAGGCACTGAAAGATGCACGGAAGAATGCTTCCATGACATTAGGCCTTGAAAGTTCCTTGCCCTTCAGAAATTTAAGGTAATCAGCTTTCCGATCCTTATCATTCATCTGAATATCAGCTGTGCGGAACTTGCTTACATATGGCGTTTTAGCCCTTACCTTGCCTTCTTCGTCAATGATCAGTTCGTACATCTCTTCTGCAGAAGCTGAACTTGGGAATATAGGCCACCTATACTTCAAAGGATACATGCTGGACAAGTAATCATTTACATATTTAGTACCCGGCTGTGATTCAAACGGATAAACAAACAATTCGGGATGACCATCTAATAATCTATGGGTGGTGTTACCTCCGTTTTCATACATTGCAGATAGCATGATGAATTTGTAATCTGATTTTTTCATATCTTTTGTTATATGTTTTTATAATTAAAACCCTAAAAATCCATAAAACCCCTAAACGGGGGGGTGGCGGACCTTGTTGTACATCAGGTATAGAGAGCTGAGCTGGGGGAAGCCCCCACTGGTAGGCCACGAGGTGGGAAGCTCGCCCGTGAGGGCATTGCTG
>CAIRZD010000492.1 GCA_903882965.1 uncultured Bacteroidota bacterium | reverse complement strand
GGGCGGTTTTCCAGGCAATGGAACGCTCATCGAGCGCGCCGAATATGATCCCTTTTTTTCCTTTCAGTAATTGTTTGGACATGTATGCTTATTTGTAGAGGGGCAAAAGTAGAAAACTTTTAGGTGGAATTGGGTATTTGTAACAGTTTTTGCATGCCGATTCAAAACGTAAAAACATTCCCTACCCCATTTTTGCACTTCACACCTCAAAAACCGCCGTTTACTACTTAGCGCTTTTCTTAATATGAAATATGTAGGACGTTTGTGTTACAAAAACAAAAAGCATATGAAAACACTAAACATTTTACTCGTCCTTATAATTATCAGTGCTCAATTTGCCAGCGCACAGAAAGTATTTACTGATGTGGTTATCGATCAATATCATAGCCACAAAGCGATCAGTTTTACCGTTCCATCGGAAGCCAATGTATCCCATTACAGGGTTTTGGCTGGCAACGACACCACTAATCTTGAGATTCTCGGCAATATATATTCTGGGGGTAATAGTCTGTTTGCCCGGGATTATCACTATGAAATTTACGAGCCACTTTATACTTATTATCGCATAGCATTAATTTGCATGGATGGCAAACTTAAATACTCTCCTGTAGTTACAGCCCAGGAACAGGAAGTGCCTAAATCGCCCTTTATAAAGACCAGCAACTATACTGCGGGGTCTGTATTGGTTAAAAGCCACTAAATTCCAGATATTCTTCTCTTCGATCAGGGTTTTACCTAGTTTTTTGTTTAGTAGGGGTGTCTCGAAAGAGCACCCTCTCTATTCAAAATTTCTTAGCAATTACTAATTTTAATTGCCTATAAATTATAATTTATGTTTAGTAAAACTATATTGAAAAAAAATTATCTTTATAGTATGGGAAATGCCAAGCCTATTACTGCAGTTATTGTAGACGACGATGAATTTTGTTGTTTTCAGCTGCGTGACCTGATTGTGAAATATTCATTAGGGGTAGAAGTAATAGGCGTGTTTAACTCAGGGGAAGATGGGGTGGCAAATATTGCAGCGCTTCAGCCTGATCTTGTATTTCTGGATGTGGAGATGCCGGGAATGAACGGATTTGAAATGATCAGGAAATTCCCTGCCGTTAATTTCGAGATCATTTTCACCACATCGCATGTGCAATATGCCATAAGGGCTATCCGGTTTTCTGCGCTTGATTACCTGGTAAAACCTTTGGATCCCGATGCTTTGCAGGATGCCATTAGCCGGTTGAGAGACAAAATAGATGCGAAGCAGAATGGAGGCCCGAAAAATCTGGAGATAATGGGCATCCCAGCTGAAAAGAAGTTTAACAATCTTGCAGTGCCTACTATGGAGGGCTTGCTTTTTATAGGCTTGCAGGATATTATAAGGTGTGAATCGGATGATAAATACACCAGGATATTTCTTGCCGACAAAAAAATTATAGTAGCATCCCGCACACTCGGTGATTTTGAAACATTATTGCATCCGCATGGGTTTTTCCGCATTCACAAATCCCACCTAATTAATCTCATACATCTTAAAAAATATTTGCGCGGAGAAGGTGGGCAGGTAATTATGGCCGATGGTGCAACACTGGATGTGTCCAGACGGAAAAAGGAAGAATTGATGGAACTTGTTTCGCAGTTCTGATGCATAGACCTATTTATTTTTTACACATAACTGAATTTATATGAAAAGGAAAAGTGTTTCTCTTATTGGGATCCTGTGTTTCGTATTAATGGCTTTTTCTGTTTACGCACAAAAACAGGGGAAGATTGCTATTGACTCCATGATGCTGGATTTACCAAAACAAAAAGAAGATACCAATAAGGTGAAATTGTTGCTCGGTATTTCTGCCGGTTATTATGCTATTAATCCAGATGAAGGGATAAAATACGGGAAGCAG
>CAIRZD010000491.1 GCA_903882965.1 uncultured Bacteroidota bacterium | reverse complement strand
GCGTTCTGGTTCATAAACTCACCAAACAATGCTGCTGTTGTATTCTCCATTGCCCCCGATACATAATCGCGCACCACCACCTGGTCGTACTTATTCCAGGGATAAGATACACCTGTTCTTTGCGAGAAATATTCTATCATTTCGGGCGTATGGTTAAACATCAGTTTGGCATAAGGTGCATATTCCGGCTCTACATAATAATTCACTTCTTTATTCTTCCAGTGGTCTTTAATGATACTGTACTTACCTACAGACAGCATCACCGCATACGCCTGTATAGGCATATCCATCTTCCATATATCTGTGCGCAGGCCGTTCTTTTCTTTGATTTGTTTTATCATAGCGCCATTGCTCAGCGTGGTCATGCTATCAGGTACGGTAAGCTCCACTTGTGTGGTGAAACGCGTATTGGGCTTATCAATAGTTATCATCCAGTGCGAGTTAGATTCTGATTCGCCCTGGCTCCATATCTGTGCCGGTTTGTGTGGCACTTTATAATCTGTGTTTATGAAGTACAATCCCCTGTCGTCAGTGATGGCACCGCTGCCACCCGTTTGCACCGCATAGGGCATAGCCGTATATTTCAGGTACAGTTCCACCGTATCAGTCATTTTATACGCCGCACCGAAGCGGATCTTCAATTCATCCTTTTCGTAGGTATATTTAAGGTTTGTATTGCCTTTTTTACCCACCAGCATCACGCTGTCTATGCGCATGCTTTTGGCATCCATCACCAGTGTATCAGTGGCATAGAAGTATGGGCGCAGCTTTATCCATTCCCGCACATCTGCTGTTTTTTCATTCCAGTTAAATTTCAGCGCAATCCGTGTATTTTTTATATCCCATACCCGCGTTGCCGATGCACGGTATACCGGCGCGCCGGCAGGTGCCGTTACAGATACGGTATCACCGGTAACCTGCTGCACAGTATCCTTACTACCCTGGGCATTACTTACAAATGCGCACAGCACAGCGGCAAATAAAAAAGAAAGTTTTTTCATTATATGTAGTACTTTATTGAGAGGGGCAAAAGTAATATTAATATGCAGGATATTATATCCCCTGTTTTAGGGTATTTATGTGGAGCGGTTAGTAGGGAATTTGCTCCGAATTCTATTTTAGACCTTTATTACCCGCTAATTTGCTTATTGTATATTTCAATATCTCTTTTTCTTCTTGCGATTATTTGTAAAAATAAAACAGCTCCTATAAGTAAGCTAAAGGGTATGGCTTGGGGCTTATATACTATATTCTCAGTTATAGCAATAATCATTATGATAGTTAAAACAATTAAGGCAGTTTTGCCATTCTTTGAAGCATAAAAGGGAGGCAGTAAAGTTATTCTATTATTAAAAAAATACAGGTTTCTATAAACCTCAAAACTAAGGTTGTTATCTTTATTTATTATTTCTTTAGACTCATCAGTGAAACTACATTGAAATTTATTCGAGTGGTAAAAAAATATTTTAATGGTAGAAGTTCGTGCTGATGTTGAACTCAAAATGCAGGATTTAATATCCTCATAACTAAATTGATAATCTCTTTCTATTTGCTTTGTTTTAAAATTTAAGATTTCAATTCTGACAATTCTCTCTTCAAAGATTAAATGAATTTCTTTAAAAAAAAGTTTACTTAAAGGCTTATTAAAAACAATAGGGCTAATTATAAAAATAAAAAAACTCAAAATAATCAATGGGATGGAGTGTATTATGGCTGATAAAGAAATTGAAATAAATCCACCAATCAACATGAATAAAAACATTAATAGTGCAAATCTCTTTACATACAATATTGTTGATATGATCTCTTTCTTTTCAGTATACATTTGAATTTCCTATCGTCAGCCAACTTGCGCATAATTACATGAAGAATATGTGTGCCATATTAACCATGCACCAGCAACTATCAATTCAGCTACTACTAAAGGAATGCAAAGTACACATATTTTTTTGGCAACCACAATCTTGCCGTTATAACCAACAGCATCCTTTACAAACTTGGATTTAGATATACCCCCTCACCCTATTTCAAATACCTAAGCGCAACACCCCCCGATTTAAAAACCTTTGTCTCCACAAGTTTTAATTGTAACAGCTCTTGCAGGTTAATACCTTCACACACCCTTCTCCCGCCTCCTACCACTACCGGATGAACCCCAAAAATATATTCATCAACAAGGCCAAGCCCTATAAGCAGTGAAGGAATTTCCACTCCACCGGTTAAAATATTCCCGCCTTGTTCCTGTTTCAATTTAAGTATTTCGTCCTTAAGGTTTGTACGGACAATGCTCGTGTTTTTTCCTTCCACCCGCTCTAATGTTCGTGAGCAAACAATGATCTTGTTTATCGCAGCAAATGCATCGGCATAATCATCAGCAGCTTTGTTCCCGGAATGGTTTTTTGCAATATCGGGCCAATAAGGAACCATCAATTCATAGGTTATACGCCCGTATACGAAAGTATCAGCATCCCGCGTAAGCTGCGTAAAATACTCCATCGTTTCTTCAACGGGATTGAATTTGGTATGGTCGCAGCAGCCATCCAGGCTAATGTTGATTGCGAAGATCAGTTTTCTCATGATCGCTTTTTAGTTTTGGGTTTCCTAAAATTAGGGGATTTTAAAAATAATTCGCAATGGTTTATCAAAAGCATCATGAATAAAAATAGGAGGCCGTTTCTGGCCTCCTTTCTCATGTATCAAATGGCATTCGATTTGAAGAGAATTAATACTTATTCTTTAAAATGGCTTGTTTTTAGTTAAAATGACTACAGCTATTCTCATAATTCTAAGCCCCAATACGATACCTAAAATAAATATAAATGCGCAAAACAAAATAATGTTGAATTCGTGATAAATTGATCTATATATCATTGATGATAGCATTACAATGACAAATACACAATCAAAAAATCTAAGGATATTATACGCTATTTTTTTAGAAAATTTATTTTCCATAGTAAACCTATTTTTTTCTTAGAATAAAATAATAAAATATCCAATAACACAAACAACAGAAAGGAATAAGCATATAGTTGTTTTTAAAGAAAAGCGGTTTATAGGCAGGGAAAAATATATCAATTGTTATCGCAAGTAATAATACTGCGGGTATTATCATATATATAACCACTTTTAAAAATAATTTGATAATAATATTTC
>CAIRZD010000490.1 GCA_903882965.1 uncultured Bacteroidota bacterium | reverse complement strand
TAATTTTTTGTTTTCTTCAAGAAATTCTAAGTTTAAGCAATAATGCAATATTACAGCACAATATTTTAATCATATTCAGGATCATAACCTTCATCAATTAACCAGTCAATATTTTGTTCTCTTTCATGATTGGGGTCAGGGTCATAATAATCATAATTATCATTATCACTATCATTGTCTAATTCATTGTCTAATTGATGATTTGATATTTTCTCAGAAGAAGCTGGTTCAACTGGTTGAGCTGGAACTGCTGTACCGTTCAAACGGGCCAAACGTGCAGCACGACGATCAGCAGCAGCCTTGTCTTTCGTAGCTTGTGCTTCAGACAAACGTGCAGCATTAGCGTCCTGTACTGCCTTACGATCAGCAATAGTTTTTGGATTATTTTTAAGCTCAATGCTCTCAAGATATTCCTTCTTATCCTGCAAACATGGCTCTGTACGGAATGCATCTACTTCATCCATAGTTACATAAGATGCAACGAGAACTGGATATGGTTCTACCTGATAACCAATGAGAATGCCATTTTCATTGAATACTTTCACGGCATCTAAAGGTGGATCATTAAGCATACGTACAGGACGCATTACTTTTTGGACAACGGCAAACACGTTCACATATTGTGAAAGATTGCGCATTTCATCCAAATCCATATCTTCATCGATGTGTAGTATATCACGTAGAACTTGGCGGACATCTTTTTGAATTTCAACAACGAGATAGTCAGGTGTTGGATATTCGTATTCCTGTATTTCGTCATCGAAGCTAGCTATAATACCAATTTTTGGGAAAGTAACTATATTGCCACCTCTATACTGGTTTAACTTTACTATCACAATTTATTGCTTTGATAATTCAATTTCATCCTCTTCAAAAGTGTGAGAGCCTTTAATGCTATTGCATTCATAAGTAGGTCTTGCATGAGGATTTGTACTCGGTACTACTTTTAATATAGTCCATACTGGTTTTTCCGTACCTACTTGAACTACAATATTGCCATCGTTATATTTTGCTGTTTTCATTATTTTATTTTTTGAAGTGAACAAGTATATTAATGATATATTTTGAATGAACCAGTTGCAGGATATGATAAGCCGCTTGAATATAGTGTAGTGTTGATAGTACCCTGAATATAGTCAGAGCCACTATATGAAACTGTTACTGTACCCGATGTATCTGAAAAAGTTACCAGTGGGTTAAATTGAATCATGGATGAAGCATTGCCGTTAGTATAAGGGGAACTCATTTGATATGTGCCTGTGCCTGTTCCGGAGTATGCAAAATCAAAATTGAATGTTGATATACCATATATGCCAAAAGGGTTTACAGAAAGTATTTGATATATGCCGATTGCTTCTTGTGTAGATAATGCAACAATGTGGCCAAAGGAATTGCTTACACTGGCATCCTTCACGTAGAAAGTTTTCCCATTATAGGCTATCTGAAAATAGCTGCCATTGAAAGTTGTGTCAGTAGTTGAACTACCGGAACTACTTGGAGATTTAGTACAGGAAAATAAGGCGAGCATTGCTCCAGCCAGTAATAGTGTTGTAACGATTTCTTTTTTCATTGTTTGTGTTTTTATGGTGTTACTTCAAAAATATTTTCTACTCTATCGCCAATAATAATTTTCTTAAAAATATCCATTTCAAAAAGTCTAATAATGCAATCAGAAAATACCATGCTTTATACCTAGACCCCTTATTTCAGAGGGTTGGCAGTCTTGCAAATCGTTTATGACCTGTTTTAGTTCTTTATACCTATCTGTACTCGTGAACGAACCTGGACTATTTTGTTTCATAGCCTCCATTTCATCCCATATTTCTGATAGTAGATGCATTTCTGCTTTAATGCCCTGATCGTCTTGATATTGGTTTATCGCAGTACAAATAGAAGCAACATTTTGTGGGAGAGAATAATCAGCTTGCTTCCATTCCGGCTTATTTATTAAATCTGTTGAAAAGTCTTTATACTGCTGTAATTTTGGAATATTATACTTATTGACTAGTTGCAGATTTATTAAGAAATGATAAGTATTACGTACTTCATCTAATCCGCCTTCATACTGACTATTTTTCGCACTCAATGCATCATTATAATATTGCCCATTGACTACAGTACTACTGCCTGTAATACTTAATAACAGAAATACAACAATTAGCTTTTTCATTGTTTGAATTGTTTGACGGTTACAAATAAAAAACCCGGACAATTGACATCTACTTGTCTTGAGGGGATCGAAACCCTGTCACAGAGTAGAGCAATAGCCCAGGCGTAACCTGAGCATCTGCTAAACCTCCCCTGTGACATTTGAATTTTCGATCTTTCAAGCCAAGTGCAGTTTTGCTAAATGCAAAATCGTTATGTTAATTGTTTTATTTTTCTATAGTCAATGTTTTAGTTGTACCAAATGTAAGAAATTATATTACTTGTTGGGTTTTATCTCACTCAAAGATTATAATGGTCTTTTCCGATGCTGCTGAAATTGGTTACTGAACGATGCAAAAGCCATTATTATCTGCGAGGTTTACCCCTTTTATGGGTTTATTGAGTGTTTATAGTAACATCCAGATTGAATATGAATACAATGGTTTAGGTCTGTAGTAACCTCGGCACTGTTATACATTTTCAATCTGGATGCGGCAAGATTAGGTGAAGCTGAATAGAGATATGCTGCTTATGTTCGCGGCAGCGTATAAGAAACCCATGCGCCTCTTTATGTTAGTAACTCAGTATCTGCCCTGAAATCGAGGTTGCTCTTGCCAATATTGCACACCGAGCAAAGGGTTTGCAGGTTCTCAAATACTGTCTCACCTCCTTTATCCCATGCAATAATATGGTCTATGTGTAATTCAGTGCCAGGATTATTGGTGGGTGATTTGCCGCAAGCATTACACTTGAAATTATCACGCCTCATTACTAAGAACCTAAGCCTCCAGTTAATGTCTCGTTTTGTTTTGTGGCGCGGTGAAATTTCTGATTTGCTTATAATAGTTGCTTCTGTTTCTATATCTTCCGAATTAATATACTCTACAAACTGTTCTAAAGCCTTTGACCATGTTCCGAAACGGGTTTTATAAGGCACCTCACTATATTTAGAAATGGGGGGAATCATATCTCGTCTGCCTGGTTGTTTACCCAGTGTTAGCCAAACTTCTTCAATGTTTTTAAAGAGGTCTTCGATTTCAATACGCATAGGATGATTAACTGTAAGCCCAGCGTTTTTTAATGCATTATTCCAACTTCCAAAATGAACAGCAAATGTCTGAATAGAGTATTTCCCTTTCTTATTATATTCTTCTATTATTATTGTTTCTTTTCCAAGTTCTTTTGCCACTTTCTTTAAATCGTTCAGCAAATCCTCATTAGTAATATTGCGATTGTATGTTTTTAACTCAAACTTCATAGTGCGCAAATTTAATAAACTATCACTTGAAAACTAACCTCCCCTTTTTTCGCCACCGTGTGCCGTGAGCGAGAAAACTATACCATTGGTGGCAGCGTTGGCAAAAGCAAGTGTTAGAGACTGAACCATAATTATATTTTGTATAGCCCTGTGCAGTAGGCAATATAATTGTGGTGAAGGAACTAACTCTTGCCGTGTGTGGGCGTGTAATTTGCTACCGAGTAGAGCCTTGTGTAAGGGAGTAGCTAATTACTGCCCTGCCGATAATAAGACTAATAGTTTTTTGTGCTGTGGCCGCCATAATTTCGTGAATAGCAGGACGGGAGCAGCCACAACAATATTCTACAGCTTATAATAAGATCATTAGCATAATGACTGTTTATAGCTTAATCAATGCTCTGCGAAAGACTGCGATATGAACGAAATAAGCGAGGTGGCGTAGATTTGGAAGGGAGGTAGCGCAGATATAGGGGTGCAGCGTTGGCATATTTATATGAGCGTGGATTTTCACCCCTATATATGCAGTAGCTACCGGAAGTGGTGCATTGCGAAGCGTTGGCTTTGTGAAGTGCCTGCAATGACACCACACCTATTTTCCTCTTTGTTATGAAGCAGGTGAAGCGTTGGCTATTTCTGTGCGTTGGCTACCTGCGGAGTAACAAATCAGATAGACGCGCTTCCTATAGCTTTTTGATTGTATATTGATGTGGTATAGGATCAGTGATGCCACTATATCAGGGTACTGCTTCTGGTATACCTTTTAGTTATTCCAATAGTTTATGTATTTTTATCCCATCAAAAGAAATTAAGGTTTTTTCATGGTGATAGGGTTTATAGAGGCTGGTCTGTTCTCAGACTGGCTTTTTTGTTTTGGGGTTGTTGAAAGGTCTACCTCCAATAGCTTAATGCATATTCTGAAGCCTGGAATCCTTCACGTTTTATTTGGATTCTGTTGCATCTCATTTTGAGACGTGTTTTTAAGTTCTTCCAACAGTTTTTCTCTTATTTCACGATCGGAACCTTTCTCTTTGCCGGATTTCTTGGATAGTATTTCTTCTTTGCTTTTTATTTCAGCATTTTCCCAAACCTTGTTTCGTTGCTTCTCCAAGTAATCCTGCACCTCTTTACTGCTTGTTGTCAGCATTACTACATCTATATCCTTGAACCTGTTTTTTAGTGCTATTTCTGCCTTTCTACGGGATTTACCATAGTAGGCATCAATATTGTCCATAGGATCATTTCTGACACCCTGGCTAACATGACCGAAAATATCTGTTATGGTTATCCTGTAATAAGGCATTTAAGCAAATTAGAACCCTTACATATCCAATCAAAGATTTTCTGAAAATTGTGGATATCTTCTTGATTTTACAGAAAAACAACTGCCTGAATATAGCTAATAGGTTTATTTCATTATCACTTTATCATACCCCGGGGTGCTTAGGGATCGTAGAGGCGTAGCCGATGCGTTATGGGTTCCCCTCGACATGCATATTTACACACAAAAAAGTTACACCTTTTTAG
>CAIRZD010000489.1 GCA_903882965.1 uncultured Bacteroidota bacterium | reverse complement strand
GTCGTTCAGATACCATGCAGTTTTCTCTTCGTGGAGGATGTTGTTGAATATAAACTGGGCACTTATAAGAATGTATCCTGTATTGAGTAATATCCAGGTATAGGCGACTCCGATAGCACCATAAATTGGAGCTATTATAAATATTGCGGGTATGATAACAATAACTGAAATGCAATTTATTTTAATAGATAGCCTTGTTTGGCCATATGCTAATTGTGTTTGATAAGGTATCCACATTAGACCATTTAGCAGATTTCCAATGGACAATAGGCGGACCAAGATCAAACAATGGTTAACAATAACGATATCTTGTGACCAAATTAAAAGTATCTTATCGCAAAAAAATATCAATAAAAAAGCAAGACTTCCCATTGAAATAGTAATAAGTTGTGCGAATTTGTGAAATCTGTCTCTAAGATGTTCTAAGTCATTCTTGGCGTATAACTCGCATAAAACTGGATAAATGGTGGTAATTATTGGACCTGCTAGCAACGATAGGGAGCTAGCAATCAATGCTGACATTGTGTAATAGCCATAATCCGTAAGTGAAAGTAGTTTGGATAGCAGTATCTTGTCTACTTGAGTCAGTATTATTGTTAGCACACTTAAAATACTCATTGCACTTGTGAATTTACCTGTCTTTTTTAGTATTTGAGTTGAAAATCTTCCTTCTTTTAATGATGAAGGCAATGATATATAGGTGGCCTTAAGTAGTGTGAAAAATGTAATTACTGATACGAAAATCTGCCATAGAAAAAATGCTTTAAGCGTGGGCGAGATCCAAATTAGGACTCCTGCAGCTCCTATCCACCGAATATTCACTAGAAAGAAATTCAAAAAATTAAAAAGCACTTGTTTTTTTAAACCGATCAATGAGCTTTTGTATATACTTTCATAGAATCTAAGGCATATTATTCCCCCCATAAGAACTAGAGATTGTGAAACATCTTTAATTGAAAGTCCATTTGAATTCAGCCATTTCTTGGAAATCCAATCTGATGAGAGAAAAATAATAATAAATACGAAGAAACTAATACCGAGAAAAATATACTCGAAACTTCTTAGCAGATTTATTGCGTCTTTTAGATTATTAGGATTTGCTTGTAGTATTGCCATCTCACGGTTAAGAGTTGGTGTCATGCCCATATCTAGAAGGCTAAACCATATTTGTAATACGCCGAATACCCCTATTAAGCCGTATGATTCTATGCCCAAGTATTTAATGTAAAAGGGCACCATGCCTATCATCAATAACGCTGTCCAAGCCTGGCCCAGATAATTGGCTATTAAATCTTTCTTGAACATTATTGCAATAATTGAGATAGTGAAGGATTATTTTTTATCGATATCAAAGTCCTTACTGAGTTATTTAACTTGACTAGGTGTATTACTGGTAAAGCTGAGAAGTAGTGCAATTATTATGCAAAAGAACTCACTCATGCCTGCACCGTGAAGAGGGCAATTCATCATGCTTGTTATGGTTAGTATGATAACGATCGAGTACAGTGATTTTTTAGCTTCCGTGCTCAGTTGAGATGAATCACGAATAATCGAGTGGAAAATATTAACAAGCAGTAAAAATGCAATTATTCCCCCCTCTACAAACCATAATAGGAATTGCTGGTGCGGGTTATCGGCTCCTTTTGTGCCTGGTTCCCCTTTAAGTGCCAACTGATAGGCAATCGGCCAGCTTCCGGAGCCGTAACCTAGTATGGGTTTTTCAACGATCGCTTGAAGAGACCTTTTAGAAAACTCAATTCTGTTCCCTTGGGAGGTATCGTGATCTCCATTTTTATATTTAATAACATCTGCGACTACTTCTTGTGTTCTTAGTTCTATTTTGCTGGACATCTGATAAAGAGCCGCAAAAAATAAAAATGGAAATATAGCTATTAGAATTCTGTATTTCTTATTAACTTGCTCCCATAGCATTACAGTTAAAAGTATTAGCATACAAAGAATGCCTGTTCTTCCAATCATTATAAAAAATATTTCGAATATAGTGAGTATCAATATTAATCTCACCAAACCTTTTCCCCAATCTTGGTATAAGCGGGCTCTAAAGTTCCAAACCACTGTAAACATAATTGTGTTCATGATGGGTTGCTCTAGGGTGGAAGTAAACGGCGTTAGATCCAAATCTGCTTTTATGTTCAAAGCCCAGGGGACAGGTATTCCAACCCATAGGAAATAGGAGCTAATAATTACAAAAACCTGTACGATTACCCATACTTTCAAAACTTTTAAGGCCTGATCCGGTGTTTTTATTAAAAGAAAAACGAGAGGTATTGTCAGTATTCTGCAGTACCTCATTATTTGTATTAAAGCAACTTGCAGTGTGCTTTCTGTCCAAATTAATGAGGCAATCATCCATAACAGGGCTAAACCAACTGCGTAAACTGTATTTCTAGGCCTGTTGTCTTCATTTATTTCGTTTATACGATTTGCTTTAGATGCATATATTAAAATTACCGATAAGACGATAAGTAAACTCGACAAAGATACAAGTGCAACTCCAAAGTTTACAGAAATGGCTAAAGCGCCAACGCTTAAAAATGCAATTTTATTAGCCCAGTTTTTAGAAAAAGGACTTAGTGTCATGTATGTGTACTTTGATGAATTCATTAAGAGTAACTCTGT
>CAIRZD010000488.1 GCA_903882965.1 uncultured Bacteroidota bacterium | reverse complement strand
TGGCCTACAACCGGCTTGAAGCAGACCTGCAGCACATGACAAAATCTGAATTTGAGAAAATACCAATATTGAGAAACTACAGTTTCATTTTCAATAACATTGATACTACTTCCGATACAAAACCCTTTCTGCCGCTCTATCTTACAGAGACTTTATCTGATTTTTATTTCCGCCGAAGCCCTAAAAAACAACGCGAGTTTATCAAAGCAAGTATGGTAAAGGGCGTTAATAATGGCAATGTGGTAAAATACCTCGGATCACTATACCAGAATGTGAATGTCTACAAAAATTTCATTCCGGTATTCGACAAAAAATACGTGAGCCCTATAAGCAATGAAGGCTTGTTTTATTATAAATACCATATTAAAGACACGCAAAAAGCATACGGGCACAACATCATACTGGTGCAATTTAAACCCAAACGTGGCGGTGAGAATTGTTTTACCGGCGATTTTTGGGTTGTTGATTCCGTCTATGCAATACAGCGCATGAGTATGGATGTATCAAAACTGGCAAACATCAATTGGGTAGACAGGGTAAGCCTGTACCAGGAGTTTGCGCCGGTGGATAGTTTCTGGTTTCCTATCAAAGATAAATTTATAGCCAACTTCACTGCATATAACTCCGGCAAATTGCCTGCAATGATCGGGCGTAAAACAACAACTTACCATAATGTTGTGATCAATGATACATCGGTCACCAATGTACTCGATGACCCTGAATGGAAAACGGATGTAATTGCACCCGATTCAGTCAAAAATAAATCTAATGACTGGTGGCTTAGTCACAGGCCGGATTCCCTGAGCAAAAATGAAAAGGCGATAAATAAAACAGTGGATACTATTAACAGTATGCCGATCACCACTTTTTATAAACACCTCATGACCTTTCTTATCAGTGGTGTAAAGGATATAGGGCCGTTGCAACTGGGCCCGTATTTTTATATTTATAGCCACAACCCGGTAGAAGGCGATCGGTTTCGTATTTCACTGGGTACACCAAGGTCAGTTAAAGATGCCCACATTACCGGTTTCGTAGCTTATGGCGATAAAGATAAACGCTTCAAATACGGCTTCACCGGTATATGGTTGTTGCAAAGGCATCCACGCATGTACTTATATGGCTACTATCTACACGACATAGATCAGACTACAAATTATTACGATCAGTTAGGGTCTGATAATATATTCAGTTCATTGTTTCGCAAGCCCGGAGTGCCATGGAAGCTCGCATTTTCTGATGACGAACGGCTTGAATTTTATAAAGAATATTTTAGTGGGTTCAGCCATAAACTTATTTTACAGCACAGGCAGTTTACCCCATATAGCCCATTGCCATCCACAAATATTTTTACTGATTACAAAGGCAACCCTTCTGCCAGTGTGGTCAGTAGTGAAGCGGGTATCGAACTCCGGTATGCTTACAAAGAAAAGTATGTAGAGGGCCAGTACCTGCGTGTAAACCTCGGTAGCAAATACCCGATTGTTGATTTTGAAGCAGATGCCGGGATAAAGAATGTACTCAACAGTGCTTACCAATATCAGAAAACTCTTTTATCGGTTACTGAAAGTATCAATATTCCGCCGCTCGGCCATTTATACTACAATGTATTTGCCGGAAAATATTTTGGCACTTTACCTTATCCGTTATTAAGTATACAACCCGGCAATGAATACCTATATTACAACAAGTACGCTTTTGAAATGATGAATACTTACGAATTTATCAGCGATCAATACGTAGGCTTTAACCTGGAGCATAGTATTGGCGGCGGTATTTTTAATCATATCCCATTACTTAAAAAGCTTAAATTCCGCCAGTTCTGGACCGCTAAAGGCGTCATCGGCTCACTTGATAAAGATAACGAAACGCTTAATTTATCTAAAGGTTATCCCTTCCGCACATTACAGGGTGAGCCATACCTTGAGTTGGGTACCGGTGTATCCAATATCTTTCGCATCTTCCGTATTGACTTTGATTGGCGTGTTACTCCTGCTCCATTACCTAATGAAACCAAATCTAAATACTTTGGTGTTTTCGGTAGTGTGCAGCTCGAGTTTTAATACACATTATTCTACAACAAACTTCCCTTTGTACACTGTGCCATCCTTGCAGGTTACACGAAACAGATACATTGCTGCCGGATAATTACTTCCGTTTACAACAATATCTTCAGCAGGTATATTATCCTTACTGTAAATAACCTTTCCGTCCATGGTCATAACCTCAAAGTTTACATCCTGTCCGGCAACTGATGCCGGTAATATTATTATAGCAGGTTGGTCTTTTATTGGGTTCGGATAAAGGCGTGCAGATGGAGCAGTTACATTTTTAACATTGGCAGAAACCGTGTTGTCCATTTCCATATAGTACAGGTCTCCGTTAGGGTCACCGTATTTTGCTGCGCCTCCTGCTACAAGGTAGCTGTTATTGCCTTGTACCGCTATAGCAAATGCATACGAATTTGTACCGCCGCATGTTTCATCAGATAATTTATTGCCGTTTACATCGGTCGTCATTATATATACATTGCCGGTTGTTGGTGTAACAAATTTGCTGCCTGTAAACATGAAATCACCTGTAGGTAATTGCGCCACATCACGTAATGTTATATTCTCTGAATCGCTGTAAACCTTCTGCCATACCTGGTTACCGCTCGCATCCAGTTTTATTGCGATCCCCTGATACATGCCGCTAGCGCCAATGGGTGATATCGTACCGGTAATGATATACCCGCCATCCAGTGTTGGTAGTATTTTTATCAGTTGTGTATTACTCCCGGCAGTTTTGTATAATTTGGTCCACAACGTATCGCCGTTTGTATTTAAGCGCAGCAACCAGCCATCATCTTCTCCTGCCCCGAAACTGCTGGTATAACCCACCGCCAGGAACTCACTGTCTGCAATAGTCGTGATCGAGTAGCATTCCTCATTGCCTGTTCCTGAATATACTTTTGTCCATAACGAATCCCCCACACTATTTGTTTTTATAAAATAAGCATGCACCATTACGCCGCCGCCTGTGTCGCCATAGCCGTAGCTTTTGGTCATTCCACCCACCATATATCCACCACCTATCAATGGCACAGCACTGAATCCCACATCATCCGAATCGCCGCCATAGGTTTTGATCCATTGAAAATTACCAAGGTCATCCAGTTGCATTAAATACACATCACAATCCTGCGCACCAAAATCCTGTGTATGCCCGCACACCATATAACCGCCACCACTGAGTTGCATCACAAAATTACCGCCTTCCAAAAACGGACCGCCGTAAGTATGAGCCCATGATGTGTCGCCATGCGATGTTGTTTTGATTACCACAATATCCCCGTTTGAATCTACTTCGCTCTTGGTAAGCCCTGTAATAATATAGCCCCCGTCACCTGTTGCTGCAGCAGCATATGCCACATCAAGCCCCGCTCTCCCATAGTGGCCTTCAACTACATGCTGTGCAAAAAGTGCCGTCGAACAGATAAGATACAATACGGCCAAAAGTAATATTGACTTTTTCATTAATTCAGTTTTAGGTTTCAGGAAATGAGTTGCCTCAAGATAACGCAATATAAATTGCAATATTGTATATAATACTCTATTATTTTTTATTGGAATAATTACAGAAAGCCAAATCAAGCAATCGATCAAAAAATATCCCTCACATAAACAGCTCTCCCTGCCCCGTCTTTCCTGAGTGCTTGCGCTCATGGTCCAGCAGCCATTTTTTGCGCTGTAATCCGCCGCCATAGCCTACAAGGGTACCATTCGTGCCTATCACTCTATGGCATGGTACAATAATAGCTATCCCGTTTTCGCCATTTGCGGTTGCTACTGCCCGTATCGCTTTTTCATTCCCCAGGAATATCGACTGCTGCTTGTACGACCGTGTTTCGCCGTAAGGAATTTTCAGTAAGCCTTCCCACACACTCTTCTGAAACGGTGTGCCCACCAAATGCAATGGCAGGTCAAACTCTTGTCTTGTCCCCGTAAAATATTCGCCTATCTGTTGCTCCAGTAATTTGAAATGTGGGTGATCACCATCCGCAAATTTCTTGCCGCTTAGCGTCTCAATGCGTTTCATGATGGTGTCTATGCTCTTCCTGTATTGGAAGTCAAACAGGCATATACCCTCATCACTCGCACCAATGCGCATTTTCCCCACAGGTGTATCAATATGCTTAATGCAGATCATTCACCTAAATTAACCATAAAGTTTAATTAAGGAACGTTGATTAAATAATTTTCGCAAGTTTGCGAAGTTATTTTTCTTTTTTTCAAGACGTAAAATCTGCGAATAGTGAGCTATTTAAAGACTTTTACAACACAGAAAAAATGGAAAAGAACAAGATAAGTTGTGGAAGTTATTTAATCATCGTTCCTATCCCTCAAGACAACCGGAAATTATTCTGTTCACATCAGCGCTACGATTGTAGACCATGATGTGCGAGCCGCCTTCTACCCAGTAGTCGGGTTTTACATTTGCAGCCGGTATTATATTATCTGCCGTACCGTGTAGATGGATCACATTGGTAGGGTAGTCGGTATTCTTCCAAAGCACCACCGCTTTCAATGCCCACTTCACAAATCCCGGTGCCGAATCTTTTAGCATTGCGGCTAATAATTTTTCCTCTTCTTTGTTTTTTGCACCTATCATTTTGAAGTTGGCAAACCTTGCACTTTTAAACAAAAAATCGGGTGCCATGTCCAGCATCTTATCTGCATTGAACATCCTGCTTATCTTCGGTAATTCTGCCGTGTTTTTAGCGCTCGATACCAGGAATATTTTTTCTGTATCCCGTATCTTCCCGATCTCAACAGCAAGCATTCCTCCATATGATAAACCCAGGATTATCGGTTTTTTTTCCGGTATCAGGTCTGATATTTTCCGGGCATAAGATCTTATGTCTTCGTGCTTGTCAAATGCGGGCCAGTGTATCGGCACTATGCTATGGTTGCGGATCTGGAGATTGTCAAATATCCTTTCATCAGCACCTATTCCACTGATACAATATATGGGGGTCATTATATTAAGCTTCTGGCTGCTTGAAGTATTCTTTGAAAACACCTATAAGATTGGTACTCACTATTTTACCCGCGGCATCTATCATATTCCTGAAGGCGAAAGCATGCGCTATACCATGGCTTATGATCACCGGGGCATTGATACCAAGGATCGGGGTGCCGCCGTATTTTTCAAAATTGAAGTTATCCAGGAAAGGATCGTCAAATCCTTTTTGTACTTTAAATATATCGTAGATCGATTCTGCCATTTTAAGCAGCACATTTCCCACAAAGCCCTCACAAACGATCACTTCGGCCCTGTTTATGAAAACATCCCTGCCTTCTACATTCCCTACGAAGTTGATTCCTTTATGTTCTTTTAATAATGGATAGGTGGCCTGGCAAAGTATATTTCCTTTACCTTCTTCCTCACCAAGGTTTAGCAAGCCAACACGTGGCTTTTCAACACCAAGTACATATTGTGAGTAAAGCGAGCCCATTTCTGCAAACTGCACCAGGTGTTCCGGCTTGCAATCAGCATTGATGCCGGAGTCAAGCAGGAAGTTGTATTTCCCGTCCTGCCTTGGCATTGGTGTAGCGATCGTTGGGCGCAGCACGCCTTCCACTGCCTTTACGGTATACATAGCGCCTACCATCATTGCGCCCGTATTACCGGCGCTGATGAACGCATCTATCTTACCCTTCAGCAGCAGCCCGAAGCCTACAGCAATACTGGAGTTTGGCTTTTCCTTAAGCGCCTTTGTGGGATGCTCATGCATACCTATCACCTCAGCCGCCTCCACAAATGTGAACCGGTGCTGGTAAGTATCTAACAAAGATAGATACGGTGCACAAGCATTTGCATCGCCTATGAGCAACAAGTGTACTGACGGATCAGACACTTGCTCAAAATACATTTGCACTCCTTTAATGGGTTCGGCGGGGGCGTAATCGCCACCCATGATGTCAAGCCCTATCTTCATTAAATGAAAATGATAAGTTATTGATTTTTTTCACCCTCGGTTGCCGGGGCTTTGTCAACCACTACTCTGCCACGATAGTAGAGTTTTCCCTCTACCCAATGGGCGCGGTGGCGCAGATGGCTTTCGCCGGTTACGCTGTCCACGCTCCATGTTTCTGCTGTTGCCTTGTAGTGCGTACGACGCTTTGCGCCTCTTTGTTGTGAGTGTCGTCTTTTAGGATTAGGCATCTTACTTTATTTATTGATTTACAATTATGGTTACTAAATTATACTTTTTTGGTTAAAACCACTTATCCCTTTACGGATTTAGGGTTTTTTCTCTTTCTTTTTACTTTTCACTTCTTTTTTAAACGTTTCCAGCCCTTTCCATAGCGGGTTGCTGCTTTCCCCATGCTCACTCTCTGATAGCTTCTCCAGCAGGTTTAGTGCCGCCGGGTTACAACCCGATTTTCCATCTTCACTATCCGCATGTATATGTTGTAGCGGCACACTCAGCATTATAAATTCATAAAGCCAGTTACTAATGTCTATCACCGTTTCACTCCTAGGTATAAATACCACATCTACCTCGTCTTCTATATGGTCTCCGTCCTCTCCTGTCAGCTTTATGATGAGATCAAATTCATCCCACAACCGCAGCTTAAAGTCATCTCCGCACCTGTCGCAGGGCACTGTTACATGCCCGTCTACATCAAAATGGCACATGAAGAAATTCTCATGTTTGTCAAAGACCAGTGTTATACGCGCATCCCAGTTACTAAAACTTTCATCTACCTCACGCTCCTGCATGAAACGATCATTAATATCGTACACATAGGTGTGTGGTCCGGGTTTTAATCCCTGCCAGGCTATCTCATATTCCCGGTTATGCTTCATACCTGCCACTTAGAACTTTAATTTGCCAATACCTGTAATAGGATAGGGGGTTTCCAAACGGGTTGCAAAGGTAGCAAAAAAAATGCTGATTAGTACACTTATTACATCAATTTATTTCGCTTTATTAAAAAAGCGTGCAGCACCTCTTCTACGGGCTTTGAGAGGTCCACTGCCACCCGGTCCACTTGGTATTGGTGGCAACGGTTTTCTATCATTTCCTGGAAATCATGCATTTTTTTAATGTATTGCTCCTTGATCTGTTGCGGTTGTAGCTTTATCCGCTCCCCGCTCTCCATATCCACAAATTCATATGGTCTATTCTCAAATTCAAAGTCAAGCTCCTGAGCACCATCCATTATATGAAATAATATCACCTCATGTTTGTTGTATCGCAGGTGTTGCAATGCGGAGAACATATTTTCTATATTATCCGCATCATCCATCATATCGCTGAATATTACTATAAGTGAGCGCTTATGCATCTGCTCCGCCACAAGGTGCAGCGCCGCCGCCGCATTGGTCACCTTATTTTCCGTTTCCGTGTTCAACGTCTTTTGCAGCTCATTCATTAGCATCCGGTAGTGGCTCGGTGCCGACCGGCAATTCGATAGGTAATTAACCTTGTCGTCAAACAAGGCCAGTGCTGCCGCATCCAGTTGCCGCTTTAGTAATTGCAGCAGGCTCGCCGCCGCTATACACGAAAATTGCAGTTTATTTACTTTCTCGCTATCCTTCGGGAATTGCATCGATGATGACGTATCCAGCACCAGGCAGCACCGCAGGTTGGTCTCTTCTTCAAACCGTTTTACAAATAACTTATCCGTTCGCCCGTATACCCGCCAGTCTATATGCCGCATCGGGTCGCCCTGGTTATAAAGTCTGTGCTCCGCAAACTCCACCGAAAACCCATGAAACGGACTCTTGTGCAGCCCTATTATAAACCCCTCCACCACCTGCCGTGCCAGTAACTCTAAATTATCAGTAAGTGGTTGTTGAAGGATCATACTAAGAGAATAGGCAGCAATTTACACTAACCGCACCAAGTTTATGAATTAAACTTTTCCTAAAGAATACAATTGGTTTGTCATGCAGGTATGGAAGCATCTTCACTCGCGTTTCTGACGATTTTTAAGGGCACTTCACTGGAGAGGGACAGGGATGTATCCTAAAAAATATTCCCTATAAAATATTAATATCTCCCGCCCTTTTATATTTTTACAATATAACACGCACATCATGAAGCACGCACTGTTCCAAATGGTACATATTATCCAGGAATTCTATTTTGCACACAAGTCGCTTATATTCCTTGTCATTATAGGTCTAATATCCGGCATCATTGCGCAAATGATCATGCCCGGCCGGGGTTTCGGCTTTGTTGTTACCATCCTTATTGGCGTGGCAGGCGCATGGCTTGGTAATATATATATAAAGCCACACCTCACAATGATCGATCATTCCTTATTCCGCAGCATTGCCTCTTCCGTAGGCGGCGCCATGATCCTCATTCTCATCATCAATATCGCCAGGGGAGGCAAGGACAAGGATAAAACTCATTATAGGCATAATTAGCATTAATTTAAAATTTAGTCGTCTGATTGGACTACTTTTTGTATATTTGTATGGTAAATAAAAAACGGGAACTCGTATTATTTAAAGACTATTTCAGAGAGTTTTATCGAGAGCAATCATTAAAAGTTCAAAAGAAGATTCTTTGGACGTTAAAGATTGTGGAGGAAGTAGACAGGATTCCGGAGATTTATTTTAAGCATCTTGAGAACACAGATGGTATCTATGAGATAAGAGTTCAGTTCGGTGGTAATATATTCCGCATTTTCTGTTTTTTTGACAATGATAGTATCGTAGTAGTTGGTCATGGGTTTCAAAAGAAAACACAAAAGACCCCCACAAATGAAATTGAAAGAATAGAGAAAATTAAAAAGGAGTATTATGAAGAAAAAAAATTTAACAAGTCTTAGCGAATTTATAGACACTGAAGTTGGGGTTAAAGGCACAAAAAAACGTGATAAATTTGATGCAGAGTACGAGGCTTTCAAACTTGGAGTGCTTATTCAGCAAGCCCGGCAGGAGAGAGGTTTAACACAAGAGCAGGTAGCCGAATTGTCCGGGACAAATAAATCTTATATCTCAAAACTTGAAAAGGATTTAAAAGATGTTCGCTTTTCTACCTTACAACGTATTATTAAAGACGGACTTGGTGGGCATCTTCAAATATCTATCAAGTTATAAACTTAACAGGATATACTTCACCTTTTGTTGTATTGAATACCCGTGCAGATTGTTCCCCATTTGCTTTAAGTCATTTCTGCCCCTGCTAACCGGCAGTTTTAATACCTCAATCTGACAAATGATATGCGTAAGATGATTTTAATATCCACTTTTGCGTTGGTCCTCTCTTTACGAGGGTACTCTCAAAACGCATTTGTTCCAGATTCAGCTACTGCAATCAAAGTAGCCGAGGCAATTTGGCTGCCTATTTATGGAGAACGCATTTATGAACAGAAGCCATTTGTTGCGCATTTGGTTGGAGACAGTATTTGGGTAGTTCAAGGTTCGATTAAAGGGCGCAAAAATGGATTTGATACTAGCAGTTCAGGTGCCATAACATTCACTATAAGTTATGGGGGTGTTCTTAATGCGGAAATAAGGAGAAGTGACTGCAAAGTGATTAGGGTATTTCATTCTAAGTAATAAGGAAACCCACTAGTCCAAGCGTCCGCTTGGTCTCCATATTTGCAAGCATCCGCTTGCGAACTCTAAACGGCCTATATAATATAGGATAATTCGCACGGTTAAGCAAGTTCCTGCACCTTGAGCATTCCAGACGGTAGAGACCAGCGAGATATTTCGCACGACAAAACGAGACATTTTGCGACATCCCCCCCCCATAAACACCACTAAAAACTTCAATTCCATAAAAACACCACTACTTTCCATCAACTATACATACCCACTTATTTTACACAACCCCTCACCATATTCAACACAACTAATAATTCCATTAAAATAATAACGAATCAAACATATTATTAATATAAATAATGCAAAAATCGACACCAGATCAATTCCAGATCAGGTATTCTCCATTTTGATGGCACTATTTTTTTAGTCCATAATCACATGGATACAACACGACTCTCACACACGCTCCAAAAAGCACTGAATGACCAAATGACCAAAGAAGCGCATGCCGCGCAAGTATACCTCTCCTATGCTGCATGGGCCAGTGATCAGGGTTTTGATGGCGTCGCCAACTTCCTCTTCCGCCATGCCGAAGAAGAACGTAACCATATGACGAAGATACTCGAGTACATCCTCCAAAGGAATGCCAAAGTGAAAGTAGTAGCCATACCCGCTCCTGGCGCGGATCCTGCAAGCATCAGCGATTGCTTTGATAAGGTATTCAAGGCAGAAGTTGACAACACAAAAGAGATATACAACATAGTAAACATGACTCTCGAAGAGAAAGACTGGGCCACCTGGAACTTCATGCAGTGGTTCGTAAAAGAGCAGATAGAAGAAGAAACCCTCGCACTTAATTTGCTATCCAAGATAAAGATTGCAGGTGGCGAAAAAGCAAGCGGAGATGCACTCTACGCCCTCGACCGCGACCTCGGTAATACGCCCGATGACGCAAAGTCTGCCGAAGATGTTACTGCAGCAACCCCATAAACATAGCTATAGCAAGGCTTTACAGGAAAATTGATCATAAGTTGATTATTGCAGTATAGTGAATACTTGGATGAGGTTGTTTATTGGCAATACTTCTTCCTAAGGCCTGCTGCATTGGCGTTGCCCAGTTCTTCTGCCTTACTGAAATCCATACATGCACCGTCTTTTTCATTCACCTTCATCCTTGCCAAACCCCTGTTATTGTATGCTTGCACATAGTTCGGATTCATCTCTATTGCCTTACTGTAGTCGGCTATAGCGCCATTCCAGTCTTTTAGTATATCTTTTGCAATGCCCCTGTTATTATATGCCTGGGTATAAGCGGAGTCTATTTTTATCGCGCTGGTATAGTCTGAAATTGCGCCCTGGTAATCTTTAAGTTTATACTTTATAATACCCTTGTTATTATAGGCTTGCGCATAATTAGGATTGATCTCTATTGCTACATTATAGTCAGCTATAGCCCCCTGGTAATCTTTTGATCTGTCTTTTTCTACAGCCTGGTGAAAATACTCCTCTGCGGATACCTGGCAATAAACTGTTGGGGAGTAAAAAAGTACTGCAAGTAATAGGATGATTATTTTCAAGCGTATTTTTTCATAAACATACAACAACATTTACTCACAACAAATAGCCTTTCAATCTATAACAAATTAGATGTTAACCAGTTGTAAACGCACGCTTTGACTATTTAACGCTGCTTTTTATCATCACTTCCGTGCACTAAAACTATTTTTTGGTGACCACTATGTCTGCAAGCCGAATATTATTTGTAGAAACGTTGATATAATAAATGCCTGGAAGCAATGTACATGGCAACAGCATCATATCATTATTGGCAACAAAGCTATTTTTCATTTGTGATCTGCCAAGTACATCAATGCAATTTATGTCGATCGTTTTGCCAATTAAATCTTTTGTAAACCACATCACTAATTGTGTTTCTATCGGGTTGGCAACCGTAACCTTTTCTTTCTCATTCTTAATTACTGATATAGAAGTAGCGGAAGTATCTACAAGCAGATCTAATGCTACCGGATAATGTTCAGACAGTTGGTATATGGCATTGATAACTACTGAAGGAGCAGATGTGTTAGTGGGTGATGCATTAACTGCTTTGCTCAACCTGTTACCATCATTGCCTATTACTCTAAATGAATGAGGCATGTAGCTAACGTGGTCAGCATTATTTATAATATTTGCGGAGAGAAAAATATGGTCATACCAGGACCAGCCTCCGCTATTATTGCTGCTACAGGTATTTGGTAAGCTGCCGGTCCTTGTGCTAACGGTGAGGCTCGATGCATAGCTATTGGGATCCACATCCCAATCTGCAGGGTATGAATATGTTGCATCCGGATAAAATGGCGGGTCGTAATAACGGTAATTGAGATTAGAAGGCGCTACAAGGTTTTGATAGCACGCCTCAGTACTTGTATGCACATTAAAATCACCCATGTTGATCATATTGGGCAAGCTGGTGAAATGTGTTTCTATCTGCGTCATCTCACCTGCTATTTGTGCTGCTCTTGTGGTCGCAGAGCCCGAACCTGAGCCGGAACTGGTATGATTAAGTGTTACGTACAAAAAAGTTGTGTCGTGCGTACTTGCAAGGTTTAGGGTTTTGTAATAAAGTTTCCAGGTGTCAAAATCGGTTATATTTGAATAAGTGCATAACAGACCTGCATAACCGAGCTTCTGTTGGTTATAATATAGTGTAGTTATATTATCCGCCGCAGATACATTTGTATACGTGCAATAAGCAAACCTACCCGGATATGCAGCATTGAATGAATTTACTAACAACGAATCAGCAAAGCCAACAGGTGCCGTACCTCCGGAGCCTTCAGGCTCCCTTTTTTCAAGACCTACAATATCTGCATTTGTATAGGATATTACTGTTTTCAGGTAGTTTTCCAATACATCATGCGGCGCCTGGCATGGCGGGGTATCACCTATATACAGGACACTGTAAGCTAAGACATGCAGCGTATCTACCTGCGCAGTGGCAGTATAACAATTGAATATTGACATAATCAAAACCCCGCATAAAAGCGGGGCTTTGATTGTTAAAAGTATTTTACTCATTTATGGGTTATTTGCATTTATCATTTATTGCCGCTGACCGTATACAGTAATATTGTCAAACCTGTCGTTGCCACTGGTATTAGCTGCAGCAGGCCCGGTAAAACTGATCATAATCTGGAAATTAGCATTGTTATTCACAGAATCATCTGAAGAAAAATCAAAGCTAATAAGTTGGAACCCGTTATATGTGCTTACAGAATCAACAGTGTAACTGGCATAATTAGAAATCGCGGTATTTTTCCAGGAATAACCGCCATTAACAGTATAGGTAACCACATTTGTCGTTGCTCCCTTTGTCGTGTGGTCTTCCGCATATTTGATCACAATATTTTTATAACCTGTTGTTGGTACAACAATTACGAATGGGCCATTAGCCGGATTGCGCAAACGTAAAGCAGCAGACGATGCATTTAACATAGTATCTGCGCCAATAGCATTAAGTGTTGCGCCAGGTTGTACTGTATCGGAACTGGCTCCTAAATAGGAAACAGCCGCATTAGTTGTAACTCCAAAAGTAGGGAGTAAGGCACTGATACTATCGGTATTGAAATTCCAATAGTACATCAGAGTATCATTTTTAGTATTTACCGGTGGAGGTGGAGGTGTAGTTACATTTCTGTCCTTCACGCATGAGGCAACAATGAATGTTAATAGCGCTATTGATAATAAGTATTTTTTCATAAAATTTATTTGAAGTATGATTTATTAATAAGTTAGTAATTAAAAAACAATTTGGTATCCTATACGGAGCTGTCCATTATACTTCAATGGCTTTGCACTCACATCTTCTACTGTAGGGATATAATATTCTATTTTAGCACAGGAGTTAAAGCTGCTTAATGTATAGGCGTAAGCCAGTGTCACCCATTCCATATGCCCGTTTATAAGGTCATCGGCATTGGTATTTTCATAACCAACAGAGAATACAGATTTTGCTTTTAGCCAATCATAATTTAATGTAGAAACGAACCCGCCTGCATTAACTACTCCTTTATTTACGGATTGAGGTGTACCATTAAAAAGAGGATCAGACTGGCTTACTGGTTTCATGTTCATTATGTCTGTTTCTAAACTGAGTGATAGCCCCCTATACATAATCAATGCATCGCCACCATATACAGTACGTTGCCCGTTTATCATATACGTTCCGTAAACACCTGGGTAATAGGTGCCTATAACCGTGCCACCTGCAGGCTGTGTTTTATCTTCATAGCGCGCATTGGCAGCTACACGAAAATGAACAATTGGTGAGTTAGCTTCATCGATCTTATTGTAAGACATTTTGCTTGGATAAGAGAATTCCGCACGGCCTACGTATTCAAACGTACCGCTGGCATCACCACCATATTGGAAAACAGTTTCTCCAAGGCCCGAATAAGCACCGGCATAAAGGTTTATTTTGTCTTTCAGCAGCGTTGTGTTAAAGGTGATACCAAGATCCCTGCGTGCAAAAAAATCACCACTGGTTAGGTTCGCATGGCTCCAAAACGGGGTTTCATGCTCATGGCTTAGATTGTCTTGGGAATATGGAACTTTATCATACCCGAATTTTATATGGATCTTAAACCCTTCATATTGTATATAAGCAGCTTTAAAGCCCGGAGTTGTTGGAGATGAGTTTGCAGTTGTAGCAGCAGTGACTATATCTATAAGGCTATAGTGCACTTCATAGGTGAATTTACTGGCTGAATGGCCCAATAAGTCAAGGTCCATATCTTTCACATCAAAACCATTGTGATCAAGGTTTGTTTCCCCTGATTTCAGAAAACGGTTCTCATAATAAAATGCGATCCTTCCACCTATCTGTAAGGTGTTTTTATCAGAGCTCAGTGTAAATGATGATGGATTATCAGTGAATTCCGAAAACTGGCCATAGGAAACAGTTGAGATGGTTCCTGCCAAAATTGTAAACAGTACTAGTTTTTTCATTTGCTTATTGTTTTGTGTGTGTTACAGTTTAATTATGGGTAAATTTTTGAAAAAATATATTCTTTGAAGATCGTCTGATGTAATAGTTACATTGCCCTCTGCATCAAATGCCAGGCCTTCAGGGTTGAGAACATTGATCTTATAATATTCTTTTATTGCGTAGCTGACGGGGTCGCATTTAAAAATGGTTTCATCAAGATTACTCAGCAGGTACATGTCTCCTTTATACCAACGGGCACCTGACATATCTCTTGCACCATGAAATGGGTGCCTGTCTATTTCTTTAAAATCATCATTGTATTCTATAATTACCACAGGGGCCTGTGATACCAGGATGAAACATTTTTTTGTGGCATTATAAGTAATGGATTCAAAGGCTTTATTAGACATGCCACCCCACGTTACACTATAAGTTCTGATAAGGGAAAGGTCGCTTTTTTTGTATTTGTATACTTGCCGGGGTTTTTCATCAGATACGTATACGAAACTATCTGTAACTTCTACGCCTTCAAAATCCATTCCTTCTGCAGTAGCCTTTCGTATGATCTTTCCGGTAAGA
>CAIRZD010000487.1 GCA_903882965.1 uncultured Bacteroidota bacterium | reverse complement strand
ATCAAAAATATTAATTAATTCAGGATAATCCTCATCTTTAAAGGTTGCTTTTCCATATATTTCTTGAAACTTTGTTTTAATTGCTTGGAAAAATTTATTATACATAAATAAACGACTTGGATCTACTGATTTAATGATATTTTCAATTAAAATATTATTACGAGTTATATCTTTCATGTTTGTCTTAAACTTTAGCATTGCTCGTCGTCCGGCTGCTTGTTGAATTGCAGTTTCATCAAATTCTACTTGTCCTACATCAATTAAACGCTGTCTAAAATCTTCATCTGATTCGTTTGGTTGTCTTGTTAGATTTAATCCGCTATTCAATAAATTTAATTCATCACTTCGTTCTTTAAGTAATTGGAAGTTTGATTTTGATACTCTATCTTTTTGTGCTTGATTATCACTTCTTGCTCTTTGATTTTGTCTTAACATTTCTTCTAATGCTGCTATATCTCCATCAATTTCAAATATTCGTGCTCTATAACCATTAATTTCATTTTCTTTTCTCAATACATAATTTAAATAATGATTTTCTGTTACTAAATCAGGGTTTTCTCTCAAAAATTGTTTATCGTAAAATCCTTTGTGTGCTGCTTTTCTTTTTGTTTCTTCTTGAAATTCTACTGATGATTTTATTTGTTCTAAATGCTCTAATTCGTCTATAATCAGTCTTTCTGTTGCTTTTCTTGTTGCTGTTAATGTTCTAATTCTTGCTCTGGTTGATTCTATATCATCTTCAGTCAATATGTCTTGTGGCGTATATTCTTCTAAAGTTAAATCACTTCCTACTGGAACATATTTTAGTCGTTTTCCTGTAATTGGATCATCATAAAAAGAATTTGCAAGTTCGTCCTGATATTCTTGAATCATTTCATTTGTTACATCACTTTTTATTTGTGTTGGTTTCCAACCTAATACGTCCTTAATAGCGTTTCTACTTATTTTTTGTAGTTGTTCTTCTATACCTAAATCTCTAAGATTTATGTCTCCTTGAACTGAGTTAATTAAATTGGTTGGTGGTGTGTCTTCCATTTCTTTAGAAGGTACTGACCTCTTAGAAAGACCTTGTAATTTCTGTTCTAGTAGTAAATCACGCCTATTTATTTGTGCTATTTGTTCCACGCTCATATAAAATACTCAAAGATTAAAAATCGTGGTTTAATTAGTAATTAGGTCGTAATTCGGTCAATTTATTTTCTTTAGGTAAAGTATAATGAACTCTGACAATTACGAGTATGCTAAATCGTCGACCCCTCAGTCCGTAGATAATTACTCTGCATATACCGATAAGCAGTGGAACTATATTAACGACATCAATAACGGCGTATATTCAAATAACAGTGGGCTCACACAGGTCCAGTTCGACCTCACATCTATATACAACAGCGGCGGATTTACCGACACAGCTGACATGTTTCTAACAGTGCCTATAGTCATGTCGGCTTCCTATGTTACATCTGGTGGTGCTGTCATCTCTTTAGCAAACGGTTTAAACGCTGTTGGTGCATCGAACGGTTGTGCTGCTTACTCTCTTTGCTCTCTTAAATCCAATTACCAAAATCTTATTCATCAGATTGAAATTCAGGCTGACGGTAAAGTAATTAATGAAACTCAGCCATTTACCAATGTAATTCAGGGTTTCCGTATTTTAAGCCAAATGTCTACAACTGATCTTAATACTTTTGGAACATCGCTCAACTTTAATCAGGCTTTAGACAATGAAAAATCAATGGCCTTTAACATGACCCCTTCCTCTTCTTCTGCTGGTGTTATTGGATACACAAACAGACAGGGTATTGGTCTTGTAAATAACATCCCTTATCTATCTACTCAAGCAGGAACTACCTCTCAAACTACTTCTCAGCTTTCTATGAATGCTGGTGCTGTTAATACTGCCATCGCCAATCGTATCTCTCGCTTTGCTGATGTAGCCACTCCTGTTGCTGCTTCGGCTCAATCGTTTTGGGGTACTGCTTCTGGAACTCAGCTTACTTTTATGTCTGCTACTCAGCTACAAACTGAATTCAAGCCATTTTTTTCTGTAGTTGGAAATGTTATTACTTGGTATGATGTAGGTATTATCCCTCTTAAATATCTCTGTGATTGCATGGATAAAATGGGTCTTGTTCGTAAACTCTCGGCAGTCATGAGAATCTACTTTAACACTGGTTCTATTTCTGTCCCTGTCAATAACCCTGCTACAAACACTCAGTGGTTCGGTGCTCCAACCAACTCAACGTTTCCGAATACCGTGCCGTTCACTATTAATAACGTGCAAGGAAACGGTGCTGCTGCTGCTACAAGTGGTTTAAATCCTGCCTCAGTGCCTATTAACACTGCTTTCGTTTGTGCTGGTGTTTTCATTGCTCGTGCTCCAACTACTGCTATTGGTGTAGGTGGTGGTTCGATTAACATTGGAAACGGTGTAATCAATCACCCTATGCCTGCTGTCCGTGCTTACTACTCGCTTGTAAAAATGGAACCAAGTCGTGCTCTAAAATATGTTGAAGAAAGTCGTAATAAACTTGTTGTTTACGAACAATTTATTACCAATCAGTATAACGGAATCGCTGCCGGATCTTCATTCAGCCAGCTCGTGCAAAGTGGTATTAAAAATCCTTTAGGGATTGCGATTATACCTCTTATCGCTCAATCTCAATCTACTACAACCTCTGCCACAACTCCTTATGCTTTCAGTCAATATGGATCCCCACTTGATACTTGCCCTGCTACATTTGCTCCTCTCTCGCTTACGAATCTATCCGTTACACTTGGGGGGCAAAATGTACTTAATACCACATTATTCATGACATATGAATCGTTTTTAGAGCAGATTTATCCTTGTGATAATCTTACCTCAAGCGATCTTGGCATTGGTGCAGGCCT
>CAIRZD010000486.1 GCA_903882965.1 uncultured Bacteroidota bacterium | reverse complement strand
GGAAAACGTGTACCGATCACAACCAAACAAATTGTGTTAGCAACCGGTGGAGTTCCCAAAACACTGTCAAATGAAAAGGAAACTTTTGCTAATACCATTTCGCTCAGCCATTACCGTGATAAAATTGTTCATTCAGATACAATATTGAGATCGGGTTTGGATCATGAAATCAAATCAAAACTTAAGGATGAACCAAAAGTCGTAATACTGGGAGGAAGCCATAGTGCCTTTTCAGTGGCACATTTCCTTTTGAACGGAACCGATGACATTCCATTCGGGAATGGTGACATTCAGATGTGGTCTACAACACTTCCTAAAATCTATTTCAATACCAAGGAGGAAGCACTCGCAAACAGTTATGATGATTTCGGGAAGGAAGATTTTTGTCCGGTCACCGGGAAGCTGTATCGCTTAGCCGGTTTACGCATGGATGGGCGGGATTTGTATATGCAAATGCTTGGAGTAGGACAATCGATAAAAGAAAAACGGGCTGCACACCATGTCTATACAAACCAAACACAAGAAGTAGAAGAACAATTAAAAACAGCCACGCTGATAATTACTGCCTATGGATATCAGTTAAACATGGTTCCTTTTTTTGATGCTAAGGGCAAAGAAATCCATTTCAAAGGCACAAAAACCAATCATTGGGTGAATGGCAATTGTGAATTGCTGGACGAGAATGAGAAAGCCCTCCCCAATGTATTTGCAAGTGGCCTGGCTACCGGATTTATACCAAAGGGCGAATTGGGAGGCGAACCAAGTTTTAGGGGGCAAACAAATGGAATTTGGTATTATCAGAATGCCATTGCCGATTTGATCATGCGGAATTTGGGTATAGCAAGCGAATAGATCTATGTTAGAGGCAAACCTTTGTGGAACCTTATTTTTTTCATTCGTTAGTTTCGGGAGGAGATCTATTATAACAAAAAGCCCTGTAAATGAAAATTTACAGGGCTTTGCCTTCTGGCGGAGAGAGAGGGATTCGAACCCCCGGACCTGTAACAGTCAACGGTTTTCAAGACCGCCGCGTTCGACCACTCTGCCATCTCTCCGGGCGCAAAATTAGGTAAGTGGGGCAATTATCAAAAAGTTTTTTCCCTTTCAGCGATATATTTTCTAAAGTCATGTTAAAACGAAAATAGCCCCTCGCAGAAGGGGCTATTTAATCACTTGGCGGAGAGAGAGGGATTCGAACCCCCGGACCTTTGACAGTCAACGGTTTTCAAGACCGCCGCGTTCGACCACTCTGCCATCTCTCCGGGGTCAAAATTATATAAGCAGAGGCAGATTCACAAAGATTTTTTGCACTGCGGTCATATTTATTTAGTCGTAAGTCTTCAAAGCCGCTGTTTACAAGGGTTGTAGAAATGTTAATTGCTTTTTCATATACATCCTTCGTCCTGCATATTCCGTATATAGTCCTAAATTTGAACACATGATAAAGCATATCATCAGGTACATTCCCTCATTACTGTTGCTCGCACCGTGGGCTGCCACAGCACAGGATGATAATTACGAACACTCAAAAACATTTCAACAAATGAATACAGCACCATCAACAGAAACAGTATATAAAATAGATACCGCCACTTTCGGAGCAGGATGCTATTGGTGCACAGAAGCTCAGTTTCAACAACTAAAAGGAGTAGAAAAAGTAGAGTCTGGCTTTAGCGGCGGGCATCTAGATAACCCTACATACAAGCAAGTCTGCACCGGCAATACAGGCCATGCTGAAGTTTGCAATATCTATTACGACCCTACGATCATCACCTTCGACGAGCTGCTTGCCGCCTTCTGGACCTGTCACGACCCAACTACGCTCAACCGACAAGGCAATGATGTAGGCACACAATACCGCTCCGTTATTTTTTATCATAATGACGAGCAAAAACAAAAAGCAGAAGCCTACAAAAAAAACCTTAACGACGAAAAAGCCTGGGATAAACCTGTAATTACAGAGATAATAGCCTTCACTAAATTCTATAAAGCCGAAGATTACCACCAAAACTATTACAACGAGAATGGCGAACAACCCTACTGCCACTTCGTAATAGGCCCCAAAGTAGAAAAATTTAAAAAAGTATTTAAAGACAAGCTAAAAAGCACACAATAAAAATAGGAGGCCCTTTATTTTAGGGCTTCTTTGTAATTACCCAGCTTGTTTAAAAATGCTACAAAAGAAATTCTTGTATTTTTACATTAAAATATAAGCTTTATGAAAATCAGGATTCTATTTAGTTCAATAGTATTAATTACAGCACTAGCGATAATATCCTATAAAGTTCCCGAAGGCTGGATCAAAGCTGGCAGTAAGCCCGACTACTATGATATGGGTATAGATCCAGGAGCAGGGCATAACGGCAAAAACGCCGCCACAATCGCTTCTACACGAAGAGAGATCGAAGGTTTCGGTACATTAATGCAAAATATAGATCCTGAAAATTATAAAGGTAAAAGGATAAGGCTTACCGGTATGATCAAAGCCGAAGATGTACAGAATTGGGCTGGTCTATGGTTACGCGTTGATGGTAAAGTTTCTTCAAAATCTGTGACCACAACCTTAAAAAATAACAATCGTAAAGTAACCAGTGATGTGCATAATAGTGAAACAAAAAAAACATTAGCTTTCGACAATATGTATAACAGGGCAATAAAAGGAACCATGAACTGGACCCAATGCGAGATTGTACTTGACATTGCTGACACAGCTACCAATATAGCTTTTGGCGCATTATTGAACGGCACCGGTCAGATATGGTTCGATGATTTGAAGCTCGATATTGTTGGTAAAGACGTCCCTATCACAAGCCCTGTAAATAAAGAGCCCGTTAACCTGGATTTTGAAAAATAGTTTTTTAAGAAAAAGTGCTTTTTATTGTAATTTTATAAAAAATATGTAGTTTTGCAGTATTCATTAATTTTTTATTCAATTTACAATGCAAGAAGGTACAGTAAAATTTTTTAATGAAACTAAAGGATTTGGTTTCATTACTCCATCAAATGGTGGCCAGGACATTTTCGTTCACGTATCAGGTCTGAAAGATCAAATCCGCGAAAACGACAAGGTGTCATTCGAAGTGCAAAATGGTAAAAAGGGTTTAAATGCTGTAAACGTTAAAGTAATTTAATTTTACATCACCATTTAATATCATTGCAAGACGTGCCACGCACGTCTTTTTCATTTTATAACAGCGCTAAAAACCCACTGTTAAAGCTTCTCTGAATTGCCCAACTTCTTGAGCATTTTGCCATGAGCTACCAATGCACTACGAAATGTAGGCATTACCTGGTATGGAATATCAAAATCAGCGGCTACACTCTCTACTATCTTTGCAATCTTTGGATAATGTACATGGCATACCTGTGGAAAAAGGTGGTGCTCTATCTGGAAATTAAGACCGCCTATAAACCAACACACCAACTTGTTGTTAGGTGCAAAATCTGCTGTATTTAATATCTGGTGCACTGCCCAGTTGTTCTCCATTTTACGCTCATCTGAAGGCGCTGAGTAATCAGATGTTTCCACCACATGAGCAGGTTGGAAAATAGCAGCCAACGAGAATCCGGCAACTATATGCATTGCAATAATACCCAAGATCACATGATACCATGCTACACCTGAAAACATTATGGGTAATACAATAATGTACCCAATATACAGCACTTTTAGTAATGACAACTCTATAAGCGCTCTGCGCAATGTTAGTTTTTGATTTTGCAATAATCCATTTTTTGAATAGCGGAATAAAAGCTTGTAATCTTTTGCAACGATCCAATATAAATTCATCAGGCAATAAAGTCCCCATGCGTAAATATGCTGGTATTTATGAAATGGCTTTAATGGTTTTTCAGGCGACATACGTAATCCCTTGCCAGCATCGATATCTTCATCAAGACCTTCAATATTTGTATAGGTATGATGAAGGATATTATGTTGTATTTTCCAGTTAGGCGCATAACCTCCAAGTATATTCAAAACACCTCCCAGGAAATTATTTACACCTTTGTTATCGGTATAAGCGCCATGATTGGAATCGTGCATAACTGAAGTACCAATACCCACTATACCAAGCCCCATAAGCAACCATAATGCATAAAACAGCCATATATTCACTGATGCAATACCTGTTACAATAATAATATATGGAACAAAATACATAGCCAGCATTGCAGCTGTTTTCACATACATTTTAGAATTAGAATAAGGCGATATATTGTTTGAAAGAAAATAATCATTCACTCTACTCTTTACAACATCATAAAAGCTATCATTCCCCTTGGGGGCAAATTTTACGATTTCTTTCTTTATAATTGCTGCCACCTGATTGGAAAATTTGTGCTAAGATAATCCTTTATTGCTGTTATAGTTAGTTAATTGTAGGCCATATTTGACAACACAAATATGAATATGCAACAAGTCTGCTATGTAATATTTATAAATAACACTAAAATAACTTGTTATTTACAAATTATTAACTAATTTTGTTAAAAACAAATATCTATGAAGCAGCTAACTAATATTTCAGTATTGGCAATCATATTTATAATAGCCACATTACAGTCTTGTACTAAAATAGGGAGTATGTTACAATACGACATCCCGCTACAATCAGGGTCAGTGACAATCACTATTCCTCCAACATCCCAAACGTCTGGCTCTGTCACTGGCAGCGGAAATAACACAATTAATATCGACTCGGTAATCAAAGCTAATACTGCAGGCCTGTTAGGGGTGAACAATATTACTAGCGTTAAGTTAACATCAGCCAGTATGGTATTACAAAATGCTAACTCAACTAATAATTTTCAAAATTTTAAATCATGCACCACTTCATTTACAAGTAACTCAGATGCAACCCCTTATCAAATAAACGTGACTAACAATCCTGATATTTATGCATCAACACTTGCACTACCTGTTGACAGCACGCAAGAGTTGAAAAGTTATCTAAATGGTACACAATTTTCATATTCAGCAGGTGGCCAATTAAGGACTGCGACCTCAGAATCTTTAACTTGCACAATTACTTTTACATTTAACATACACGTACAGGGGTAATTATAATATTTGCAAAAAAATTATTTAAAACATGCCTCAAAAAAATGGGGCATGTTTTTTGTTGATATAATGATGAACAAAAATTAAGTTTTATCGTTACCAAGTTAAACTTTATAAAAATTTCACAACTAAAAGAAATAAATTACAAATACTTCACTTAAATTTGCTTAAACTTCAAATTATGAAAAAGCTAACTTTCTTTTCCGTTTTGGCACTTATTATCAGCATTGCCTATTTACAATCGTGTTCCAAGGTAGCACAGCTATTACAATATAATGTCCCGCTCCAATCAGGTTCTGTTACAATAAACATCCCCCCAACATCCGATACCAGCGCCGGAGCTTCCGGCACTGCCAACAATAGTATAAATATTGATTCTGTCATCAAGGCTTATACAGGTAATGTATTGGGCGTAAGCAATATCACCAGCGTGAAATTAAAATCTGCAACAATGACATTGCAAAATGCAGATTCAGCAGATAATTTCCAGAATTTCTCAACCTGCTACGTTTCATTTACAACCAATACTGCCTCACCATATCAAATAAATATTGCCAATAACCCAAACACTTACGCTACATCATTAACCATACCGGTAGATAGCACTGTAGAATTAAAAGGATATCTTAATGGCAATCAATTCACTTATACAGCCGGTGGCCAGCTACGCGCTTCTACTACTAAAACATTAAATTGTGTTGTTACTTTCACATTTAATATTCATGTGCAGGGATAATGCGCATTCATATATTTTGAAAAAACAGCCCACATTTGCGGGCTGTTTTTTTGTATTAATTACTTCAGTGTCTCATCCAACCATTTAAAGAACTCACGCTGCCATGCGATACCATTTTGTGGATGCAGCACCCAGTGGTTTTCATTCGGCAAGTATAGCAGTTTCGCATTAAGACCATGAAGCTTTGCAGCCTGAAAGGCTTCAAGTCCTTGCTCTATAGGCACTCTAAAGTCCATACCACCTTGTATGATCATTATGGGCGTGTTCCATTTATTCACATAGTTGCTTGGATTGAAGCGGTCGTAGCTTAAAGGCTGTGGCTGTTTCCAATAAGCGCCACCAAGATCCCAGTTTGCAAACCAAAGTTCTTCAGTGGTGCCGTACCAGCTTTTCAGATCAAACAGGCCATCATGCGCAATGAATGTTTTGAAACGGTTATTGTGGATACCTGCAAGCATGTATACACTATAGCCGCCATAACTGGCACCTACGCAACCAAGCCTGCTTTTGTCTACATAACTTTCTTTACTGAATTCATCTATTGCAGTAAGATAGTCCTGCATAGGCAAGCCGCCCCAGTCTTTACTGATCTCCTCATTCCACTTTACACCCCAGCCGGGCATACCGCGGCGATTTGGCGCTACAATGATATAACCTTGCGCTGCCATTAACTGAAAATTCCAGCGCACACTGTAAAACTGCGAAAGTGCCGACTGTGGCCCACCCTGGCAATAAAGCAGCGTTGGGTACTTTTTTGTAGAATCAAAATCAGGCGGGTAAATGATCCATGTATGAAGTGTAGCTCCATCTGATGTGTTCATAGAGCGGAGTTCTGTTTTGCTTTTTTTAAGGTGTGCGTATACTGCATCATTTTCATGGGTGAGCTGGCGCATATCACCATACTTTGGTTTTACTGCGTATAACTCTGCCGAATGATTCATATCACAGCGGGATACGATTATTTCAGTACCAGTCTCCCCTACTATTGCGCTTATATCATACTTGCCTTTGGTTATATTCTCTACAGTGATCTTTTCTTTTTCTCTATCTCTTTCTCTTTCATGGGTTGGCACGCCTACTTCAAACAATTGTTCTGTACCCTCAAATGGGGCATTGAAGTATATTTTTTCGTTTGAATTGCTCCATATGAAACCATTTACGGTACCATCCCATTGTGCAGTAATATTGGTCTTTTTCTTTGACTCAACATCCATTATTATAATGTCGTTCTTATCTGCTTCATAGCCATCGCGGCCCATACTGAGCCATGCAAGTTTTTTGCCGTCTTTATTAAAAGCTGGTGCCATATCATATCCCAGCATCCCATCCGTCCAGTTCTCTGTTTTGCCGGTAGCTACATTATAGTAGTATAGGTCTGTGTTGGTACTTTGTGCATAGTCTTTACCGAATTTCTTTTTGCATACATATACAAATCCATTGTTGTCCGGAGACCATACGAGGTCTTCTGCGCCGCCGAAAGGCTTTTGAGGGCAATCAAAAGGCTCATCTTCCATTATATCTTTAGGATTGCCTTCTTTAATAGAGGCAACAAATATGTGAGAGAATTTACCATCTTCCCAGGTATCCCAATGGCGGTAATCAAGGTCGGTATATACTTTTGCGGTAGTGTTTGGCAAGTCGCTATATATATCTGAACCGAGCATTGGTTTTACCAGTACATCTTTTGAGTAAGCTACGTATTGCCCATCTGGCGAAACCCATACGTTCTCGGCATCCTGCAGGCCATTATATATTTCCTGCCATGTGGCACCACTATCAAGGCTTTGGTAAAGAAAGTTATCATAAGTTGAGAACCATACTTTATCATACCGTTGTGTGATGGTTTTACCTGCTTCGGAGGTCCATTCCTTTTTTGTACCATCGAGTATATTGATACGGTATTGATGGGTTACACTTTTTTCTGTTTTTACATCCACTGTTTTTGAGGAGTAATAAACAAACTTACCGTCTTTGCTTACGCCAATGCCACTAACGCGGTGAAGGCTCCACAGCAGTTCGGGTGTCATCCGGTCTGATTGTGCCGCGAGGCGGCCTTGTGCAAAAAGCACTGTAATACAAAGAGCCAATAAAGGGAGTAGTATTTTTTTCATATCTATCAATTCAATAGTAAAGTTAGCCATGGCAGCGACCAAGGCCGTTGTAAAATAATAAATTTACTTAGGTTTTATGTTATCATTGCCTCCACTTTTCTTTTCGGGTGGCTTCTGTTCAAAGTCAACTACATTTTCCCAGCCTGAACGGAGCGTCATTACATCAGGATAAGGTATTACTTCTTCGGGTTGTATTTTTCCGAACAAGTCGCCGGTATCCCATTTGCCATTGCCATTCTTATCTACAATGATACGAAAGGAGTATTTACCGGGCCTAAGCCGGGATAAAGATACTATCGTATCTGTAACGGGTTTTAAATAGAGTGTGTCCTGATCGGCAGTAACCATGAGCAGGTAACGGCGGCTATAATACTTAGTGGGTAAATGGATCTGTATTTTGCCATAATCATCATCTTCGCGGGTATGAAATGTGAAGCGGGCAGGCATGAGGTCTTTACCGGCGGTGTCTTTAGCAAAGCCCTTTACGAGGCGCAGGATGTATACCCTATCTTCGGCCCAAGCCATTTCGCCGGGAGCACCGGGATAAACATGCAGTATCTGCGGATGCAATGAATCTGTAATAATGGACACTTCAGGAGTGAGGGTAATTCCAGCACTATCGTTGGTGAGGGTGATCTTAGCTTTATTAAGCACGTAAGGGATGTTGAAAACAATATCTATGGGGTGCGTGATATCAAAGGTGCGTCTCGTAGCATTTGTAGTGTCTAAACCTACAGAATAATCGGCCGTATTATTTGCAGCTTTCTTTGCTTTCCTTTTTTCTATATCTTTTTTTGAAAGAGTATCCGTACTTTTTTTACCGAGAGAATCTGTCTTTTTAAAGCCGGTATCAACGACCTCGGCAAACATGCGGAGCAATATGGGCTTCATTACGGTATCACTTTTAACAACCGGCATAACAGGGTTTTCAACAAAGGCTATCTGCTCGCCTGCTATGCCGCCATCATAAATAAGATTGTCATTCTTATCTTTCAGCGCATAAATACGATAAAAACGACCGGGAAGGCCTTTGAATTTAAAATCTCCATTACTATTAGCTTTGGTGATATACTTTGGTTTATGGCGCACTACGGCACTGTCGTTATCTTTTGCACTGTATAGCTCTACAGTTACACCGCCTGTATCAGGCAGGCCGGTAGCTGCATTGATGACCCTACCCTTTAATTCCAGAGAATCGAAATAGGGGCCAGTGCTGAATGTATAAGTATACCCGGTAAATGGGTTGCCCTCGTGGAGGTCTTTTATAGCATTGCCAAAAGAGAGGCGATAAGTGGTATTATCTTCGAGCAGTGAATCGACGATCTTAACAAGTACTGTCTTATTCTTACCTGTTACCGTTGGCTGGATAGACAGCATGGGCGACAGGGCAACTTCTTTTGATATATCGCCTACTGTGATATACTCATCAAAGTGGATCTCAATGCGCTTGACCCTGGTATTGAGGAGGGAATCAGCTGGATCAATGGATACCATTTTGGGTGGGGTCTTATCTTTTTTGCCCCCTGTGGGGGTAGTGATATTAGCACAACCCGCGCAAACAGATATAAGGACACACAATGAAAGACGAAGGACGAATGATTGCATCTGATCGCCAAAAATAACCTGAAAAACTGACAATGCCATTGTGGTAAATTCCAATAAGAAAAAGCTAGCCTAAAAATGTGATTTCGTGTTGTAAATGAAATAAAACCCGGCAACGGGAATTATTTGGGAAACAGAATAGTGACATTTAAAATTTTATTGTGAATAATAAAATTACAAATGTGTTTGATGGATTGAAGATTTACTGCCGATTTATAGCGGATATTAAAATTGATGTTTGATAATTTAAAATAATATTGATGTGTAAATTTCATTTTAACTGTTTCATGTAATTAAATTGAACAACAAATATAAGCCGATGAATGAGACAAGGGCCTGTAGTGTATATACCTGTTTTAATGCCGGGAGCTATTGACCTTGCTACAATGGGCGTGGAGGGTGTTTAGGCTCCTTTAATTTTTCAGGGTACGTATGTAGTTTACGAGACTCCAGCGTTGTTGTTCCGTTAGTTTGTCGGCATAAGGTTGCATTTGTCCGCGGCCTGTTTTTATTTTCCAGAAGAGTGCCCCATCTGTTTGTGACTGTACGGATGGGGAGGTATGATCGGCCGGGTGCGGGTTGAGCATAGCAGCAACAGGCCCATCTCCTTTGCCTTTGTAGCCATGGCACTGGGCGCAATAGTTATTGTATAGTATATGGGCATTTGCCAATTTATCTTTATCACCTGCTATGGGGTTAATGAGCGCATTGGCTTCAGGTGGTGCTACCCATGGGGTGATTACCTGCGCATAAGCATGGACGGAAAACAGGATGAGCATGCATATAATTAAGGAATTGCGAACAAAGATCATGGGTCAAAAGTGGCATGAAATAATGAAAGTGCAAATAAATGGCTATTAAAATGCTATCTATATCATAATATAAAAGCGAGGTAATAAAGAAACAATTGCATCTGCTGCTTTTTGTTTTAACCTACCTTTGAGGTATAATTTCAGATGAATTTATGTCTCTTAGCATGCTCTTATTGTTCTCTTTCTTCTTTGCTCCTCCGCAGGATGTGCCGGCTAGTATATATGATTTTAAGGTAACTGCACTTGATAGCAGTATAATAGATTTTGCGAAGTTCAAAGGGAAGAAAATACTTATTGTGAACACGGCATCAAAATGCGGCTTTACGCCACAGTATGAGGCGCTTGAAAAACTATCTGAAAAGTATAAAGACAAGCTGGTGATCGTAGGTTTCCCGGCAAATAATTTCCTGTTCCAAGAACCAGGAAGTAATGAAAAAATAGCTGAGTTTTGCCAGAAAAATTATGGGGTCACATTCCCGATGGCTGCTAAAATATCTGTGAAAGGAAGGAGCATGGCACCAATATACCATTGGCTGACAGAGAAGCAATATAACGGGTATGCGGATAGTAAGGTGAAATGGAATTTTCAGAAATACCTGATAGATGAAAACGGGAAACTGGTGCATATCTTCTACTCCAATACAACGCCTGATAGTAAGGAGGTGACCGAGGCTATTGAAGCCCCGATGCATTAAATGGACCATTAAAAAAAACGAAGCGCGTTTATGAGCTTTGACATTTATCTTAATTTATTGTTGTAGCAAAAACTAAAGGAAAGTTTACTAATAACTGATCAGTAAACTTTCCTTTAAATATTATTGCGACTTTATAAACCTATTTTATTTGGTTTCTGTTTGTTTGTCAATTGATCTTTGTTGCCTGTTTACCTTTCTTTGCTTTTTATTCATTTTACGGCCTTTCTTATCCAACTTGTCTTGTTTTTTGTCTTGCTTATACTTGGTTCCATCAAGTTCTCGTTGTTTATTATCGGCTTTTCTTTGTTCTTTGTCTTGTTTTTTGGTATCAACCTGATCCTGGGCAAAAGAAGGAGTAACACCCAATACGAGAGCCGTTGCGGCAATAATCATGTACTTTTTCATAATTCTAATTGTAACGAATGAGACTGTAACTTGCAATTTCTTGCCGGATTGAATACAGTTTATTATTGATTAATTGAAAAAAGCTAAGCCTGAAGTGAAACTCAGTTGCTTAGTAACATACCACTAATCAATTATCATGCCGCCAATTGTTATCGCCAAAAATGCCATCCTCTACCAGGCAAAAGCGATTACCCTGATATTGATTACCTTTAAAGGATTAATTGCATTTATGAATAAAAACGGACCGATCATAGTCATTGAAGACGACAAAGATGATCAAGAAATACTTGTAGAAATATTTCAGAAATTGGGCTATGTCAATGACATAGTTTATTTCTATGACGGCAACGATGCTCTTGAATATTTGAACAAGACAGATGTGCAGCCTTTTCTTATCCTTTCAGATATAAATATGCCAAAAATTAACGGATTTGAGCTAAGGAATAAGGTTTTTACAAATTTGCAGTTACAGACAAAGTGTATTCCTTATCTTTTTTTTACCACAAGTGCCACCAAGAAAGCAGTTATAGACGCGTATGCCCTTTCAGTACAGGGCTTTTTCGTTAAGCAAAGTTCTATGCAAGGGTTAGAAAATACTATAAAAAAGATAGTGGATTATTGGCAGGAATGTATTGCCCCAAGTCAATATGATTAAGTAATAATCTTTCACTAAGCTCCTCAGTTTTTAGTTTCATCTTCCTTAAAAAATGAAAAAAAAGTCTGTCCTTAAGATGAGCATTTAGGAGTGAATATTTAAACTAATGAATATTACTGCTGGGTTTCGGGGATGTGCTTAAACCAATAGATGTAGTTACACTCTGAGCAGATATAACAATTGGCACTAACATACCAACTAAAGATAGCTTGTATTGTCGTCCTTTTCTTTTGAAAATATTTGTTGGCACATACAGGGCATGTAAGATAATGCCCTTTAATTTCAACCATTTCCGGCTCTTTTTCTTTAAAAAAAAACATAGTGCCGGAGTTATTGCTTAGCGAAATAATACAGGTGTAAAAAGATGGTTAGGGCAGCCATATTTTTTAGACCCATTGCATGAAGAAATAAGGACGATAGTAATTATGGCTAAAATAGGCACAATGCGCCTGAGTTTTGAGAATAGCTGCATACGTAAGAATTATGAATAGTAAAAAGCTCGTTTAACTTTGTACGAAGATACGAAAAAATATGAAACACATACATTTTATCGCCATTGGGGGTGCAATTATGCACCAGTTGGCTTTGGCACTACAAAAACAGGGTTATATTATTACCGGCAGTGATGATGAAATAACCGACCCTGCCAAGAGTAATTTAAAGGCCGCGGGGTTGCTACCTGAGGAATATGGGTGGTTTCCGGAGAAAATAGAAACCTCTCCCCGACCCTCTCCGAAGGAGAGGGAGGTGGGTTCTGCTCCGGATGCAATAGTGCTGGGGATGCATGCGAAGGCGGATAATCCGGAGTTGGTGGCAGCTAAAAAAGCAGGGATACCCATTTACTCGTTCCCGCAGTATGTATATGAAGTGAGCAAGAATAAAAAGAGAGTAGTAGTGGCAGGAAGCCATGGAAAAACCACGATAACCTCAATGATCATGCATATATTGAAGCATGAGGGCGTACAGTTTGATTACCTGGTGGGCGCACGGGTAGCGGGTTTTGAGCAATCAGTGCAGCTCACCGATGCACCATTGATAATACTGGAGGGGGATGAATACCCTGCATCAGTGGAGGAAAAAAGGCCGAAAATATTTTTCTATCATCCGGATATAAGTGTGCTGAGCGGTATAGCGTGGGACCATATAAATGTATTCCCTACTTATGAAATATATTTTAACCAGTTTGAACAATACTTACAAGGCCTGGCGCCAAATACCAAAGTCTTTTATAACAATGAAGACCCTGAAGTGAAGCGGGTAATAGGGACCTCCCCCGGCCCCTCCGAGGGAGGGGAGATGGACTCCAATAGTGCGCGGGGGAAAGGTAACATAATAGCTATACCCTACCAGACGCCACCATTTCATTATGAAGATGGTTTCCCGGTGATGGATACTGATGAGGGGCCGGTGAAAGTATCGGTATTCGGGCGGCACAACCTGCTTAATATGCAGGCTGCGATAGACGTATGTATGGAACTGGGAGTGGCAGAAAGCGCCTGTTATAAAGCCATAGCCTCATTTACCGGAGCCGCACGCAGGCTGGAAAAAGTAAAGGAAGAAAAGAACCTGCTTGTGTACCGCGATTTTGCTCATGCCCCAAGTAAACTGAAAGCCACACTCAATGCCGTGCGGGAAGCTTATGCAGACCATCACCTTGTGGCCTGTTTTGAGCTACATACTTTCAGCAGCCTTAATGAACAGTTTTTAAAAGAATATGCACACAGTATGGATGCGGCAGATGATGCCACTGTATACTTTAGTCACCATGCGTTAAGCCTAAAAGGGTTGCCACCACTTGACCCCGAAACGGTTAAAAAATATTTTGACCGCAACGACGTTAATATCATTGACGAAAAGACGAAACTGGAAACCACCGTAAAGAAAATGATCAGCAACAAGGAGAAACCAGTTTTTTTATTATTAATGAGTTCGGGGACATTTGATGGAATTGATTGGAATACCGTAAGTTCGCAATAAATAATAAACACACAAAATGCCAAAGTTGACATTAAAACGACCTATCATCTTTTTTGACCTGGAGACCACGGGCCT
>CAIRZD010000485.1 GCA_903882965.1 uncultured Bacteroidota bacterium | reverse complement strand
GAGTGGCTTCTTTGTAAATAGTACTTTAAGGGCTTTTAATACCCTTAGATACGGGATGATTTACTATAAACCACTTATAGATATACTTGCAGATTTAACATAAATATTCAGTATGAAATATGTTTAAAATTATTTTTTACATACCTTTAGTAACATTGATTTAGAAATGGAGGAGATATTTATCTTGATTGCAGAAGATGATGCGGATGACCGGTTTCTTTTAAAAGCAGCTTTTGAAGAAAATGGGTTTACCGATAAATTACATTTTGTTGAAAATGGTGTAGAGGTATTAGAGTATTTTAATGCACAAAGCCAGGGTGGTAATGAGGCGAAAATGCCACGTTTTATACTCCTTGATCTGAATATGCCCAAAAAAGACGGCAGGGAAGTATTAAAAGAATTAAAGCAAAATGATGTTTTGAAGAAAATTCCGGTTATTATTTTTAGCACCACGAATAATGAACATGAAATGAGAAGGTGTTATGAATTAGGTGCTAATTCGTATATAACCAAGCCAAACAGTTTTGAAAATCTTATCAAAACAGTAGCTGCCTTTCGTAGTTATTGGATACATACAACAAATACTCCCGGCTGAGGCTTTGTTAAGGACGGCACTATTTTTGTGGTATAGAGCATGTAAAGAAGCTTACAATATTCATGTATATTTCTTCACGCACATTTTTTCTTACAATTTTTATTATTGCAGTACAGTTACTACTTTGTAGCTTAAAAATAGGTTAATAGCACATCATTTATGCTTACCGGTAAAAAAATATTAATAATAGATGATGAAACGGATCTTTGTCTTTTATTGAAAAATTATTTTTTGCGTAAAAATTATGAAGTTATCGTTGCTCATTCATTAAGTGAGGGTAGGTTTCTTCTAAAAAAGATTCGACCGGATATTCTATTTCTCGATAATAATTTGCCTGATGGTATTGGCTGGGATATTGCTCCTGCTATTGCCACTGATTTTCCCAATATATACATTGTGCTAATAAGCGCTTTTCATCCAGCGGTACCAATAATGCCTGTAAATGTAAAATATCGGGTTATTGAGAAACCAATTAGTATGGTTGAACTAGACGAGCAATTTTCAACATTTTGAATTTGCCCGCTCGATATTTATAAATAAAAAGCCATAGCACCGCTATAGCTGATTATTTATAGAATAGGAAGAGTTTAATCTATTGATCCCGTCCTGATAAAGCCTAACAATAGCGATACAATTGCAAGTACCAGCAATATATGTATCAAATAGCCTGCGCTGTATACAAATGCTCCAAATATCCATCCAATTAAGAGGATGACCGCGATGACATACAATAATGATCTCATAAAATAGTTTTTATTTTAATTAATGCATAATAAGATTGTGCCATCGGGTTATAAGTTCTATACCATAGTTTTAACAATAGAAAATATAAAAAAGATCCCGGTAGCACTGCTACCGGGATCTTTTAAGAAAGTTATTTAGTTTCTACGTTTTTTTATGAAGTATAAACCAGTTTTTTAAAAATCTAGCAATATGTTTCAAATGCCTGTATAAGATTTGCAGCTATCATTTGCGCAGGGCGACCTTCAATATTGTGGCGTTCTATCATGTGCACAACTTTGCCATCTTTCAGCAAAACAATTGACGGTGAAGATGGTGGATATGGTAGTAAGTATGAACGCACTTGTTTTACTGCATCTATATCAAAGCCGGCAAAGCTGGTAGCCAGTTGGCTAGGCTTTTTTGATGCATTTTGGACAGCCATTATCACCCCCGGCCGAGCTGTTCCTGCCGAACAGCCACAAACGCTATTTATCATCAGTAACATGGTGCCTTGCTGTTTTATAGCGCTATCTACATCTGCTGGTGAAAGCAATTCTTTAAATCCATGGCTGGTAAGTTCAGCCTTCATTGGTGCCACTATCTGTTCGGGATACATTGTCTTTAAATTTTATCATACAAAGTTACGGTAATAGTGATACTTCATGCTAATATGGCAATAATCAAAATCAATTTTTAACAGCCATTGATAAAAATCACACTATTCCTACCCAATTTAGGTGATAAATAATTCCAAAGAATTACTTTTATTTACCCAAAGAAAGATCATGAGAAAATTATTAGTGCTTTTAGCGCTCCCCTTTGCAATTATTTCGTGTAAAAACACTACCCCGGCCATAAATGGCAGAGATAGCAATGAACATTTTTCCGGTATGCTGGATCAGTATTGGCAGGAAAGAATGCAGTTATTCCCTACAGAAGCAACTTCAAATGGAGACAACCGGTATAATGACAGGCTCACTATCACAATCGCTGAAAGTTTTCGCGACAGCCTGGGCCGGTTTTATAAAAAATACCTTGATGGGTTGGCAAAAATAGATAGCGCTACCCTTGATAAAAATGACCTGGTTAGTTTCCGTTTATTCAAGTACGAAATGCAAATGGGTATTGAAGGGTTGAAATATCCCACGCATTATATGCCAATGAACCAGTTCTGGTCATTTACATTGGAATTACCGCAATTATGTTCTGGAAGTGGGAACCAGCCTTTTAAGACAGTGAAAGATTATGACAATTGGCTGAAACGCTTATCCGTATTCCCATCATGGGTAGATACTGCTATCTATAACATGCGTAAAGGCATGGCGGCAGGGTGGGTATTGCCCAAGTCATTGGTAGTTAAAATTTTGCCGCAATTAAAAGCCGTAGTTGTAAAAGACGATACTTCCAGCATTTTCTATGGCCCTATCAAAACAATGCCGGATAGTTTTTCGGCAGCAGATAAGCAAAGACTTATTGCTGAGTATACTAAAGCCATTGATCATATTGTAAACCCCAGTTATTCAAGGTTGTATGATTTTTTCGAGAAAGAATATCTTCCTAAAGCGCGTGCAACAAACGGGATGAAAGATATACCTAATGGCAGCGAATATTACAAATACTGTATCCGCTACTGGACCACAACTGACCTTACTCCGGATAGTATATATAACATCGGGCTTAGCGAGGTGGCGAGGATAGAGGGGGAGATGAGTAAAGTGAAGGATGAAACAGGTTTTAAAGGTGACTTGCATGCTTTCTTTAAATACCTCAGTACAGACCGCAAATTCTTCCCTTTCACAACCAATAAGCAGGTGATAGACAGTTTCTGGGGTATAAAAAAAATGGAAGACCCGCAACTGAAAAAAATGTTTAATAAAACACCCAAAACACAATTCACCATCAGGCAAACTGAAGCATTTCGCGCAGCTTCAGCAAGTGCGGAATACAACCAGGGTTCTGAAGATGGTACACGTCCCGGGATATTTTATGTGCCGATATTACATGCGGATTCGTTTAATGTTGTGGGCATGACAACGCTGTTTTTGCATGAGGCTATACCGGGCCATCATTACCAGATATCCCTGCAACAGGAAAACAAGGGGCTGCCTGCTTTCCGGAAATTTATATGGTATGGTGCATATGGCGAAGGCTGGGCACATTACTGCGAAACACTGGGTAAAGACCTTGGCGTCTACAACGATCCTTACCAGTATTTCGGCCACCTCAGCGATGGGATACATCGTGCTATACGGCTTGTAGTGGATATCGGGCTACATTATAAAGGCATGACGCGCGAAGAGGCGATCAAGTATATGATGGCACACGAGCTTATTTCGGAAGGTGATGCAACTTCTGAAATAGAAAGATATATGGCTATACCGGGGCAAGCGTTGTCTTATAAAATAGGGCAGATGGCAATTAGTGCAGAACGCAAAAAATATACGGACCAGCTTGGCCGTAAGTTCAACATCGCATCGTTTCATGACGAAGTATTGAAGGATGGCCGTGTGCCACTGAATATATTACATGAAAAAATGGCTGAATGGGCCAAAGGGCAGTAAAGATTGAATTTGATATTAGTCATTAAGGAAATCAGAATTTTTAAAAATCTTACTTGTAATGTAAGTACATAGGTTATTTTTGCAGCCACAAACCAATTAAATGAAAGACTTTAAGAACGCGATAATAGAGTGTGTGCCTAATTTCAGCGAAGGGCGGAATATGGAAAGCATCAGGCAGATCACAGATGAGATTGAGAAAATTGAGGGTGTAAGCTTGCTTGATGTAGACCCTGGTAAGGCTACTCATCGTACGGTTGTAACTTTTGTAGGTAATCCACATGCAGTAATAGAGGCTGCTTTTCAGGCCATAAAGAAGGCGAGTGAACTAATTGATATGCGCCAGCATACAGGGGAGCATCCTCGTATGGGGGCTACAGATGTATGCCCGTTGATACCGGTATCAGGTATTACGGTGGAGGAAACAGTGGAGTTTGCAAAAATGCTTGGGAAGCGGGTTGGTGAAGAATTGCACATTCCTGTTTATCATTATGAATATGCTGCATCAGCACCGCACCGCAGAAACCTGGCTGATATCAGAAGCGGTGAATACGAAGGATTTGCAGCCAAAATATTAAAGCCTGAATGGAAGCCGGATCATGGTGCCGCTATATTTAATGAGCGCAGTGGTGCAACCGTAATAGGTGTGCGTGACTTCCTTATCGCTTATAATGTTAACCTCAATACAACCTCTACACGCAGGGCAAATTCAGTGGCATTTGACATAAGAGAAAAAGGCCGGCAGAAAAAAGATACCAATGGCAAGATAGTGAAGGATGCAAGCGGCGAAGCAGTTTGGGAGCCCGGCTTGTTGAAAAATGTAAAAGCAATTGGTTGGTATATAGAAGAGTATGGTATTGCACAGATTTCTATCAACCTCACCAATATGTATACCACACCACTTCATGTGGTTTTTGATACAGCAAGTGAACGGGCTGCTGCCAGGGGTATGAGAGCCACGGGCAGTGAATTGGTAGGCCTTGTACCCTTGCATGCCATGCTTGAAGCCGGCAAGTATTTTCTACGCAAGCAGCAGCGCAGTACAGGTGTTGGTGAGGCGGAGCTAATAAGGATTGCTATAAAGTCGATGGGGCTGGATGAGTTAGCGCCTTTTGACCCGCAAAAGAAGATAATTGAATACCGCATGCAGGACACCGGTGCCAAGAAATTGGTAGACATGACCATTACTCGTTTTGCCCAGGAAACAGCCAGCGAATCTCCGGCTCCCGGTGGCGGCTCGATATCTGCCTATTGTGCAGTATTAGGTGCATCACTCGGTACTATGGTAGCGAACCTTTCTTCCCACAAAAAAGGATGGGACAGCAGGTGGGAAGAATTCAGCAACTATGCTGAAACCGGGCAGGTATTAATAAAAGAATTACTCTACCTGGTTGATGAGGATACAAAAGCATTTAACCACATCATGGATTTTATACCATCGTCTTTATGGTTCATGGGTAAAACTTTCTTTGTCATATTCATCATCATGCAGTTCCGCTGGACTTTCCCGCGCCTGCGTGTAGAT
>CAIRZD010000484.1 GCA_903882965.1 uncultured Bacteroidota bacterium | reverse complement strand
TCAGTTAAATTAAAAACGTGGGCATTAAAAGCATTGCCTAAAGAAGAGCCTTTAATTATTTAAAAGACCTTTGAAGAGGCAATAAAAGCGACTATGATTGCCGCCGATAAAAAAGTGAAAAAAACTGCCTAAATTTTAAAATGTGCATTTTTGCATATCCCTTTCCTAAACTGACATATTTAAAAAATCCTCCGCCATTCAGATTAGTAGTTGCCTAAAATAATTATTAATTCTCAAAAAACTAAGCCGCTATATACGCAACTGCTGAAGTTACCTCCACAAGCGAAGCGCCTCTAGGGGTTTGGGGGTTGGTCTTTTGTTTCCTTTAATTCCTTGATCAATATTACTGTTTCACCCCACAATACAGATTCTTTATCTATAAATTCGGCAGTAGCTGGCGCAACTTCCTTATTGCCGGGTTTTAGCCATTTTAAAAGTTTATTCTTATAAAAATAATACCGGCTTATTTCCATCTTGGTTTTCTTATCGTCATACCAGACACTATCATTATTTGCCTTCGCCTTTTCCTCCGTATAAGTGTTGGGTTTGTTATACACAAAGTCCTGCTGCTCTATGAATACCAGCATACCATCATCAAAATAATATTCAGAGAACACCCTGTCTGTATCGGTAAAATGCTCCGCGTGTATTTTCTTCAGTTCATCTTCCCGGTAATATCCCGTTATAGTACCCGCGGCCTTTGAGGTAATATCATCTATAGTTTTTGACTTATAATCATCCAGTTTTTTATTTATTGCTTCATATTTCTTTTTAGCATTAGCCAAAGCATCTTCCGGTTTCTCCTTACACGAAGAAAAACCGATTACAAACAAAAAAAATATTGATAAATACTTACTCATATCCTGATAACTCGATTTAGAACACTGCAAAATTAATGTTATTGCAGCAATATACTTTCATCATACTAGGGCATCGCCGCTATCAACCGTTTAGTATACTCATCCTTGGGCTGCTTCAGCACCTGCTCCGCCACCCCGCTCTCCACAATTTCCCCCGCATGCATCACCATTACCCGGTCGCTTATATAATACACCACCGAAAGGTCATGTGAAATAAAAAGATAGGTCAGTTGCAACTCCTGCTGCAATTCTTTCAGCAGGTTCAGTACCTGCGCCTGTATGCTCACATCCAGCGCAGATACACTTTCATCACATATCAGCAACTGTGGCCGCAACGCCAGTGCCCTGGCAATCCCTATCCGCTGCCGCTGCCCCCCGGAAAACTGGTGGGGGTACCTGTTCAGCGCATCCACCGGTAGTTGCACAAGGTCCAGCAATCTTTTCACTTCCTTTCCCAATTCATTTTTGGGTAATATTCCATGCACCATAAGCGGCTCAGCTATCATATCATAAATGGTCATCCTCGGGTTAAGCGACCCATAAGGATCCTGGAACACCATTTGTATATGCCTGCGCATACCCCGCCATCCTTTTACAGGCAGCTTTGCTAGGTCCTCATTATTAAAAAGAATTTCTCCGCTGTGCACGGTCAGCAGCCCCGCTATACTCCTGCTTAGTGTGCTTTTACCGCATCCGCTCTCCCCCACCAACCCCAGCGTCTCTCCTTTTTTCAATACAAAAGAAACATCATCCACTGCCTTCATATAAGAAAGCGGCTTACCCATAATATTTTTATTATCGGCAAACCATATTCTTACATTTTTCACTTCAAGCAGCGGGGCATTTGTTGCATTATTTTTATATGACTGTGCTTCCGGCTTTGCAATATCAATATTCAAAAAATCACCAACCACCGGCAACGGATAACCCTTCTGCCCCTGCGATGGCTTACAGGCAATGAGCGCTTGCGTATAAGCATGCCCCGGATGTTTCAGCACCTGTTCCGCAGCGCCATACTCCACCATCTCACCCCTATACATTACCAGCACCTCATCAGCTATGGTAGCCGCAAGTTGCAGGTCATGGGTTATAAAGATCATGGCGCTTTGGTGCTCCTGTTGCAAATACCCCATCAGCCTCGTGATCTCCTGCTGCACGGTTGCATCGAGCGCCGTTGTAGGCTCATCGGCTATTAGTAATGCAGGGTGATTGCACATAGCCATCGCTATCATCACCCGTTGCTTTTGCCCGCCAGATAATTGATGCGGGTAACGATCATACATTTTCTCAGGCACCGGCAATTGCACTTTCCCCAGCCATTCTATAGCCAGTTGCTTCGCCTCAGTATTGGATATTTTTTGATGACAAAGTATCGCCTCTTTCAATTGTCGCCCCACCCTCATCACCGGGTTCAGCGCATTCATCGGCTCCTGGAATACCATCCCCGCATCCTTCCCCCTTATAATTTGATTTTTGGAACTTGCCTGCCGGTAGGCGAGGTTTGAATTTTGGAATTTAATATCACCACTCATCACCGCCCCCTTCGGCAGTAGCCCCATCAACGCCAGAGCCGTCAATGACTTCCCCGATCCACTCTCCCCAACAATAGCAAGCGTCTTACCCTTATCTATACCGAATGATATATTATTTACAGCCGTAAACGCCCACTCACCACCAAAAGCTATTGTCAACCCGCTAACCGATAATACCATATTTTTTCAATTATTCAATCGGCCTATAAAGCCCTCATTCAACCGCACCCTCTCCCCAGCCTGCCCTGAGCCTGCCGAAGGGGAGAGTCCTAAAACTTCAAATGCTTCACCGTAACCCCGTTATTGATAAGTTGCTTCAACGAATTGATTCCTATCTTCAAATGCGTCTCCACAAAATTTTTGGTCACTGCACTATCGCTGGCAGCTGTCTTAACCCCTTCCGGCACCATCGGCTGGTCACTCACCAGTAATAATGCGCCCGTAGAGATTTTATTATAAAACCCCGTTATAAATATCGTAGCCGTCTCCATATCTATCGCCATCACGCGTATTTTCCTCAGGTAAGATTTAAATGCATCATCATGCTCCCACACCCTCCTGTTGGTAGTATACACTGTTCCGGTCCAGTAATCCCGCTTATGTTCACGTATTGTTGTTGATATCGCTTTTTGCAGCGCAAATGCAGGAAGCGCCGGCACTTCCGGCGGGAAATAATCATTGCTTGTACCATCACCCCGTATAGCCGCGATAGGCAGTATCAGGTCACCCACTTTGTTTTTCTTTTTAAGCCCCCCACATTTTCCCAGAAACAGTACAGCCTTAGGCATTATCGCCGACAACAGGTCCATAACAGTTGCAGCCGCAGGACTCCCCATCCCAAAATTGATGATCGTTATATCCTCAGCCGTAGCACATTGCATAGGTTTGTCCTGCCCTATTACCGGCACTTTATGCATCGCCGCAAACTCCGTTACATAATTACTGAAATTGCACAGCAGTATATACTCCCCAAAATCTTTCAGGTTTTGCCCAGTATACCTCGGCAGCCAGTTTTCTACTATTTCCTGCTTATTTTTCATCACTTAAAGATAAGAAATTCCTTGCATCCTTCTATCGGCCGGTATGGTTAAATAAAAAACCCTTATACCCATATTCCAGCACTTACTTTTTAAGCGCCTAATTTCATTGTCTTAAAAAAATCATTCCAAACCAAATAAAAACAACAACAATGAAACAGGAATTAGCAATAAAAAACGTGCTCGATACATGGCACAGCAACATATCCCGCACTGATACTCTTTTAAACTCTCTCACTGACGAGCAACTGCAAAATGAAGTAGCCCCCGGCCGGAACCGCGGCACATACTTACTGGGCCATCTCACAGCTGTGCACGACAGGATGTTTTCACTCCTCGGCATCGGACAACCACTATACCCGCATTTAGACAACCCGTTCATCACACAACCCGACAAAGCCGTAGCAGATATACCATCTGTAACAGACCTCAGAAACTACTGGAAGGAAGTAAACACAACCCTCGCAAAACATTTCGCCAATCTCCAACCCGACGAATGGTTCCAAAGGCACACCTCGGTATCAGAAGAAGATTTTGCAAAAGAACCGCACCGCAACCGCCTCAATATCATTATATCCCGCTCAAACCATGTATCATACCATCTCGGACAACTGGCTTTCCTGAAAAAATAAACTTACACGTAGTTCCGGATGTTATCATAGCACATCCGGAACTACAAATAAAACCCAGTCATATTATTTTTTGTATTTTTTCTTTGGATTCCTGCTATGATGATATACAGAACTGATAATAATTAACTCTAATTCTGAATCTATTGTGTAAACAATGCTGTAGGGATATTTCTTAACACCTAATTCGTAATATTTCTTATATTCATTACTCCAGCGATTAGGATGGTCACAGATCAATTGCAATACATTGTCTATCGCTTCTATAAATTGGTCTGCCGCTAGCCAGCTTCTTTCATTATACCAACTGATAGAAGATTCATATTCTTCCTGCGCTTTTGCAAGTAATATATATTTGTATGCCATTACTTCCGGGCTGATTTCAGAAGTTTTTGGATACGTTTTTTACTTTCTGTTGCAGTAACTGGATTTTCACTCCCATCCTCATAAGCTGCATGACGACGATCAAGTTCTGCTTTAAATTCATCCGTATATTCTACCCCTTCTATTGCTTCTTCAACCATAGTATAGATTGCCTTGATTTTCTTGTCATTTGCTACTTCTAAATAATTGTGAAGTTTTTGCCTGATTGCTGTTGTATTCATAACTGCCGCATTTTATACAAAAATAATCCTTTTACTGTATAATCTTTCAATCCTATAATCAAGCGATTCAAGGTTCAGAAGTCTCACACAAACCACCCAAACATTTCCTGCACTGAAAGCAACGCCTTGGCATCACCGCCAAGGTCTCTTTCTATTTTACCCATATGCATTTGCACCAGGCGGTTGCCGTAAGTTTTCGCATCCTTTATCTGGTGTGTTATCAGTAGTGCTGTAAGGTTGTATTGTTTTATCAGTTTATCTGCTGTTTGCATTACCAGTTCCGCCGCGCGCGGGTCCAGTGCGGCAGTAGGCTCATCCAGCAGCAGTATTTCCGTCTTGTCCATCACACTCATCAGCAGCGTCAATGCCTGTCTTTGCCCACCAGATAGTGCCCCTATCGGCCTATCAAGTTTATCCTCAAGGCCCATGCCCAGTGTAGCTATTTTCTCCCGCACCTCCTTTCTGAATGCATCATCCACCCCCACGCGCACCGTCTTCGCCGATGTCCGTATCGCCGCCAATCTGAAATTATCCAAAATAGAAAGGTCCGGCGCGGTACCGCTCATCGGGTTCTGAAACACCCTTGCCACCCACTTGCTGCGCTTATACTCCGGCAGCCCGGTCACATCCACACCATCTATAAGTATCTCACCGCTGCTGCACATTTCCGCACCCGCCAGCACATTAAGTAAGGTCGTTTTCCCCGATCCGTTCGACCCCACGATCACTACAAACTCACCCTTATTAATTACTAAATTAATATCCGTCAGGGCCACCACTTCACTTGGCTGCCCTTTATTAAATGTCTTATTTACACCCTTGAATTCGATCACGTTATCACCCTTTTAGCTTCTAACTTTTCACTTTTGACTTAAATTTTCACCCTTTTAGGTTTTAACTTTTACCTTTTCACTTAACCTCGGTATACTCACCACCACCAATACAAATAGCGCCGTCACCAGTTTCAGTAAATTCGGGTCTACACCCATGGTCAAGGTCACTGCCAGCACCAGCTGGAATACCACACTCCCCACAAGCACCATCCCAAGCTGCCCATATATAGATCGTATGCTCCCCCACTTTATCAGCGCATCACCAATCAGCACCGACCCCAAACCAGTTATCACAATGCCTATCCCCATATTTATATCACTGAAATTTTGGTATTGCGCCACCAGGTAGCCGCTCAGCGCGGTTAGTGCATTTGCAATAGCCAGTCCCAGAATTTTCATTTTATTATTGTTGATCCCCTGTGCTCCGGCCATAGACGGACTGTTGCCGGTGGCCCGCATCGCTATCCCGAAATCAGTCCGTAATACATAAGCTATGATCAACACAAGCACCGCAATAAAAACCACCGCCCCGGCAAACTCATTATAGGTACTATTCACAAAGAAATGAAGGTGGGAGAATATCGTAGCCACATTTATCAGTGGCACATTCGATCTGCCCAGTATTATCAGGTTTATCGAGTACAGCCCCGTCATCGTCAGTATGCCTGCCAGCAGCGGTTCCACCTTCAGGCGTGTATGTATCAGGCCCGTTATCGCCCCGGCCACTGCACCCACCCCTATTATTACCGGTATCACCAGTGCCATATGCCAGTGATTGGTAAGCAACACCGCCGTCACAGCCGCGCCCAGCGTATAGCTACCATCCGTAGTAATGTCCGGGATGTTGAATATTTTCATACTGATAAATATCCCCACCGACATACTCGACAGGCACAGCCCCAGCATTATTGCCGTTATATAAAACTCCATCCCCTTTTAACAATGTAACCTTTTAACCTTTTAACCTTTTAGCCATTTGCCCCTTTAACCATTTAACC
>CAIRZD010000483.1 GCA_903882965.1 uncultured Bacteroidota bacterium | reverse complement strand
TCATTTGCGTTCATTTCTCACTTGCCTTTCTTAGTATTGCTCTAGCAAACATTCCTATGTCTATTGAAAAATCTTTAAAAAGACTATTCCATATATCCATTATTTCCTCATCTGTTAGTTCTGCTGGTTCTTTTTCTAATTGCAGATAAGCCCATAGTTGAATCTCTGCATCAGCAGTACCATTTTTTAAGGTTTGCAGTTTTCCGTGGTAGCTCATTTCTCCCCAGCCTTTCTTAGTATTGCTCTAGCAAAATCAATCACTAATCTGTATTCAGAATAATGAAACATATCTGCTGCCATCTTTAGTATTTCCTCATCTGTTAGTTCTTTTACTGGATGGGCAAACCCATAATACTGTTCACATTTTTTCCATCCATAATGAAAGTTGTCATCTCTCTGTTCTTCGATAGCGTTCCATATTTTTTCTATCTTTTCACTAGGCATTGGTGTTGCGGTTACAACTCCTAAGCCAGCCCTGTTAATGCTTGCAATAAACCCAAGCTGATTTTCTAACTCTGCTATGCGGTGTGTTAGTTCTTTTACTGGATGGGATTCCAAATAATTAATCTGATTATTAGCGTGATACAAGCCTGATTTAAGATTATCATTTTGCGTTGCCATCAAGTTGTATTGCCGTTTCCAATAAGTAGCGTTTTTAACTGGCTCACCACCATCATTGAGTTCTTTTACTGGATGAGGAAGCCCTGAAAACAATGGGTATCCATCAATCAAAGGTTCGCCAGTTTCAGGGTCATACTTTGGGTTTACTGGATGGGTATATAGTTTTGTTCCTACTGGTGGATAAGTGTCAGTAAGCCACTTCACTCGCAAGCTACTTGCATCGCCAACTGCCATCTGCTCTAAAACTAATTCTGCTACTGGTTCGTTCATAGACCTTGCTCCACTTCTCTTTGTGCCTCAGATTCAGCAAACTTTTCCATATAGTCATAAGTCATGTAAAACAACTTCTGACCTAACTTAGCCCAATCCTTTTGCTCAATGTAATCACGAATAATATCTTGGTCATCCTTAGATGCTTCAGAGATAGCTTCGGCCATATGACTTACATCTGAAGGGTCATAGTCTTTTGTAGCCATCAATTCAGGAACACGCTCCTCAATGTAAATTTGTTCATCTTCACCATCATAAGCACCGCTTTGTAACCAGTTGTCATATCCCATTTCACTTCTCCCTTTTGTTGTTACGAGATTCAACTATATCATTACAAATAAAACTTGTGCAAATATATTTTTAGTTTATACTTTAGCCACTAGATATAGGAGAAAATATGACAACAGGTACTACAGATAGATTCTATCTCCCACTAATTTACTTGGTTAAACGCTATGGGTCTTTGATGGGAGCTTGTAAAGCACTCAAAATTAGCCACCAACGGATTAGCCATTGGAATAAAATGAAGGCAATACCAGACAAATGGAAAATTGTTCTTCATAAAAAATATGGGGTTCCTTATCGTGCATTTTTTGAACAATTAGAGTAAAATAAACGAAAACCCCTAAAGAGCGTCAACTCAATAGGGGTCTCTAACCAACCAACTAAAGCGGAGTTGATATGGATGTACAAAATTCTACAGTAACAAAAGAGCTATTGCACGAACTTTTTGAGTATCGTGATGGTGTAATTTATTGGAAAAGGAAGCCATCTGCGCTTGCCAATAGAACAAAAGTAGGTAGCCAAGCGGGTCATAAGAACAAAGAAGGCTACACAAATACTATGGTTAACAAGAAATACTATGGCAATCATAGGTTAATTTTTATGATGCACTACGGCTATTTTCCTGAAGAAGTTGACCACAAGGACAATAACCCATCAAATAATAAAATCGAAAACTTGAGAGCAGCTACTCATAAGGATAATATGAGAAACACCAAATTTCAAAAAGATAATAAGTCTGGAGTGAAAGGTGTAACATGGGACAAATCTAAAAATAAATGGCAAGCTGGAATAGGGGTAAACGATAAGTTCAAGTTAGTTGGTAGATTTGATACCATAGAAGACGCAGAAAAAGCCATTAAAGAAGCTAGAAAAAAGTATCACGGAGAATTTGCTAATCACGGTTAATTGATTTAAGGTCTTAGATGGACGGCTAAAAACACCAGCGTCTAGGATACAAGTGCTACTGGGGGATAGTTGATGTAACAGCACACAAATCGGTGGCGAAGCTAGTGCCGATTCAACGAACGACTGGCGGGTGACGAGAAACTCAACTGAGTATTCCGTTTGAAGGGACATC
>CAIRZD010000482.1 GCA_903882965.1 uncultured Bacteroidota bacterium | reverse complement strand
CCTCCCCACCACCGCCAATTTGTAAATTTGTCTTAAAAGTACTTAGCAACCCTACCACTTCATTATTATATTGTAATACGCCGGTATTGCGGAATGTCAATTTTTGATCGTCCATTTCATCAAGATAGCTATGCAGCAGTTGGCCCGCACCTCTTTGCAATGCCCTGATCGGCTCAAATTCTGCATTCATCGCAGTGTCGGGATAGAACATGCCATATATATACGGCGCTCCTATTGCATTCGGATCTGTGCTTTGGGCGCATGGAATTCCCGTACTGCCATCTACCCCGGCAGACCCGCCAAATCTTTGCATTATCGGGAAGCAGTCGGCTTGTGGGCCACTTATGGTATTGTTGCTTGGATCATATAGCCTAAGTACATTATCCCCTATTTGCGGAAGAAAAGAATCATTAAAGCAATATAGCGCAACGGTTTGGTTGTCCGATGATGGGTTGGCGGGGTCGTATCCCAGCCCTACAGGTTGATTCACTTGCTGCGCCCTTATTTTTTCTATCGCATATTGCTCCGTAACAATTGTTGTTTCTTCAAAATCCATCACACCCGGTATATTTGATAGTGGTGTATCAAAATAAACCTCTGTATTAAAGCTATCTACGCCAAAATCACTATTAGTGTCGGCTTTGGTATAGCCTATTTTAAGATTGCACCCAAGGCCCTGCGAAAGTTGGGTAATGACAAGGTCAGTTATGTTCGTACCTAAATCGAGTATACACGTAGTGTTATCAAAGAAGTAAGCCAAATCCTCTATTCTCAATATGGTAGCGTTGCCATCGCTGTCATTTTCTATGGAACAGCCACATCCTAACTGCTTCTTTAAAAAGTCGAAAAAGTCATTAAAAGACAAGGATACATAAGACTGCCCTTGAAGGTCATGGATGCAGTAAGAGGAAGTGATTTTCACCTGCGCAGGACAAAGATCCGCTACCAATACTGCCGGGTCTGATAAGAAGTTGCTTAACCCGGTAAAAGGATTTGATGTTACAATCGGGAACCCGAATAGATCTGCATTTACGGTAGGTAGGTAAGATGCAAATTTCTTAAGAAGTCCAAATGGCGAATACGCGGGGAATACAGAAGGGTTAAGTGCCGGTGCAGGTATTGGAACTCCGCTTATTCCACTATCATACGCACTCGACAAAGTAAACTGAATATTTGCAATACCAAACTGCGCAATATTTCCATTTCCGGCCGCGTCCCCATCTGCTATAATGCCAAACACATATACCTTGTTATAGTTTAAGGTTGTTGATACTAATTTGTTAGAAACGGTAAGGGTTAAGGTGTTCGGTGTCGCGAGAATATCGCACCCTGGAAGAGTTGGGTGTGTGCTTGTGCCGCCGAATGCAACTTCCCCACTCCCGTCATTTTTAAACGGTATTCTCAATATTTCCAAAGGCGGTGGAAATGCCCCTGTACTATCTACTATATCTTGGTTATCAGTATCGTCTATTTCAAAAAGCACAAAAGACAAATACAGCCCGTTATGGTCCGTGCCACCACTCAATGCAATAAAATCCTCTATGGTTGTAACTACCTCAAAGCCCAGCGGATTCACTACGGTAATGCCTGTGTACCCGGCTACAATCGTAACCGTCATTGATACCCACATATCCGCCTGCCCTGTTAGTGTCTGCAATAAATTCTTCATTGAATAATTGCTTTGGGTGTGTGGCCTGCTGTTATTGTTCCCGAAGAATGAGTTTTCATTTACAATATGCGCAGCCCCTGGCTGTTGGTTCCCCTGTATCAAAAACGGCTGTAGGATATCATTACCAATGAAAGTAGTCGTGCCGTTATTCTGAACAATATTATACTGCGACAACGAAAACAACGTATGCGCCCCGCTTGGATTCCCTTTGTTCCATTGCGCTATCTCTGTGCCGCCTGTGGTGAATGGAGATATAGGGTCATTGAAAAACCATAATGCCGATTGCCCCGTCATGTTCGGTGCTCCGGTATATGTGGCGCTATAAAGCAACTTTATTCCATTATGAAGAACCCCGCATGCGTCAGGGTCTAAACTCCACGCGGGTACAGCGTTAGGGTCAGCGGCGGTAGCAGGGTTGCTATTCACCCATATAGGTATATTGTAAGCCGTATCACCATACGCCGTAAGCAGTCTATGAAGATTGCTGTCAAGAGTATCAATTTGTAATATCCGCTTTAGCTTATCATCAGAGTATGTAGTAAAGTCAAGCTGCGAACTATAGTAGATGGGGTAGGATATGGCGGTACCGCTAAAGTCAAATATATAAATAGTAAGTGTGCCGTAACCTTGTATGCCATGCGATTTCCGGATACGCTGCAATATCGCCCTCGCATCCATCGAGAATTTAAATTGGCCGTCCGATTTGCTCCGGAATACACCCATATACGACATATCCCGCGTCCACGTTATGGCGGTATCGGCCCACCCATCCGGCAATACCTGTATATAAGATATTGCCGGTTGGGTAGTCACAAACCATGTGCCGTCTGTATTTTGTTTAGCTACGTAGTAATTGCCATTTATGTCCTGAATGGACATTTTATATATAGGGTCGAATGCCATTATGCGTTATATCTCGTTTGTCCTCTATCTCTTGATTGTATTATTACTGTCGTTTTTTGCGGTTGTCTCATGTGCGCCGTTCTCATTATATTTTCGCTCACTTCATCCAGCTTTTCCACTATGCGCTTATCGGTCATGCCGTTAGCCGTCACCTGGGCATTGCCAATTGATTCTTTATTGTACCCGATCCCGCCTATAAGGGAGTTGATCATCTTTTGCGTTTCCGCAGCGGTAGATATTTTAGTATTTATCGGTGCGGTATATATGCCCGGTTTATCGGCAAGCATTGTTTGCCCGGATGGGGTTGTCATAAGTTCCGCACCACGTTCGCCCGCTATGAAAAATTGGGTAGAAGTCATACCCCCTTTATAGAACTGAGGTAGTGGCGTTGATGAAGCCGCCGCATACTGTGCCGCTCCCATTGCTGTTACAAGCGCGATCTCGGTCACAGCAATAGGTTTAGTTGCAATTTTCCCAAACAGCGGCATTATCTGAGTGATGG
>CAIRZD010000481.1 GCA_903882965.1 uncultured Bacteroidota bacterium | reverse complement strand
TTGATATTATTATTTGCGAAACTATACCCAGATGTTTTTTCAAACCATCAACACAATACAAAATACGAAAATATTGGGCACATGAGTATGCCATATATAGAAAGGGATTCACACAAATACTAGCCCTCCTTCTGTGCAATAAAGTTCAATCCGAAGAAAAAATATTCCCGGCGGAAACCTTTGCCTTGTTGTATCTGCAGCTCTTTTGCCAGTAATTTTTCGGGGTCTGAGAAACGGTAATTTACAGGCAAGTAGTAGCGCAAGTATTGTACACTATTATCATTTACTTTAAAGCCATTTTTCTCAAACAGGCGCTCCCAATTATCAAGGCTACGTATGTTCTCATTGCCCAGCAATATATCTTTTTGGAGCTTTTCGTCCCAGATGGTGATGATGCGCTTATTACCCCTGTATTTGTATAGTTTTATGCGCTGAATTATGTTATTGCCGTTCTCTTCTATGGAGAGGATCTTACCTCCTTTTTTCAGGCTGTCATTAAATATTTTCAGTGCATCATCTATAGGCTCCAGGTGATGTAAAGTATCCTGCACTATGATCCAGTCGTAACTGGCCGGAGCAGGGCGATTATCGAAGAGGTTCTCATAAGTACAGGTGAACAGCGAGGTATCGCCAAACTTGCTCCAGTATTCTTTGCGCTTTTGTATAGTATCGTAGTAAAATTCAAGTGTGGTGCCATAGGTCTTTATACCATTCATGGCCAGGTACAGGCAGGTGGTACCATATCCACAGCCGCAATCCCATATTGATAAGCTATTTACAGGAACGCCCGGATCTACTAAGTACTTTTGTATATACCTTAGACGTTGTAAAAAATAATTCCTCCTGAAATGCCATGAAGACTTTTTCCCAAGGAATTTATAATAGGGCTGCATTTCAGTATGTACTTCCAGCTCTTTAAGCATCAGCTCAAAGAACTGCTCGGGTGACATCATTGTATGTTATAAGTATAAGTAAGTGTATAGAATCAAAAAGTGCGCCAAAAGTAATAAGTATAAAGTATAAATACCTCAAAGCCCTTGAAATTGTTAATTGTGTTTTTGAATTTAGGTTATGGGTCCGAAAATTTATCTCTCTTGATATCGTACTTTTGATACCCGTTAAAAATACATATGCAAACATCAGGAAATACAATACTTATAACCGGCGGCACATCAGGCATAGGCCTTGCATTTGCCAAACAGTTTCTGCAAGAAGGCAGCAAAGTCATTATATGCGGGCGCAGGGCCGACCGGCTGGCACAAATAGCTGCCGACAATCCGGGAATCATAACAAAACAGTGCGATATTACAGATGCCTCACAGCGGGAAAATCTCTGTAATTGGGCATTACAACACTATCCAGATCTCAATATCCTGATCAATAATGCCGGTATACAACTGGCAATAGATCTCACCAGCCCTGTGGACCTGGGAAAGGTAAGAAATGAAATAGAAACTAACTTTATAGCTCCCATACACCTTACCTCCCTGTTTGCTGCTCATTTAAAAACGAAAAGCGAGGCTGCTATTATGAATGTTTCATCAGGACTGGCATTTGTACCTTTAGCTTTTATGCCTGTATATTGCGCCACTAAAGCAGCTATCCACTCCGTTACCCTATCCTTGCGTCATCAGATGAAAAATACGAGTGTAAAAGTCTTTGAAATAGCGCCACCATCAACAGATACTGAATTAGGCCATGAACGCCGTGCTGATAAGACCCAGACCCATGGCGGCATACCAATAAGCGAGTTTCTTACCGAGGCTATGGAAGGGATAAGAAATGACACCCTTGAAACCGTTGTTGGGCAATCAAAGGGGCTACGGGCAAAAAGAGAAGAATTATTTGATAATATGAATAGTTTTACTCATTAAAACCCTGATTCGGCCATACAAGTCAGGCATTTTAATATTTAACAGCCGGAATGTTATAATATTTTTACTTTTTATTTTTTACTTTTAATTTTTCAACTTACCTTTGCACTCCATTTAAAATTATATTACTAACGTAAGCAATGCCTACAATACAACAATTAGTACGTAAAGGCCGTGAGCAAATGCGGACAAAATCAAAGTCCCGCGCACTGGATTCCTGCCCACAAC
>CAIRZD010000480.1 GCA_903882965.1 uncultured Bacteroidota bacterium | reverse complement strand
TCAATCACACCACTAATGAATGCAATATCGGTAATGTCATTTATATTGACGGCCTATATGCTAGTGATACACAATCAGCAGCAGCGATTACTACGGGCAAATTAGGTATCGGCGTGCAATCTCCGGGATATACAGTTGACGCATTTGGTGACATAAATGCAGGCGGGGTGTTTAGAAAAGCGGGGACGCCGGGTATTTCTACTACCATAACAACGAGTTCTTTGGTAGGAAAGACCGCAACTTTTTCAGGAGGCATTCTTGTCAGCTTCATGTAAGACTTTCGTCCTCACAAGTGGATTGCCGAGGGCAGGCTCGACCCTCTTGCAAAATTTGCTTCACCAAAATCCCCGTTTCCATGCCACCTCAACCTCCGGCGTACTTGACGTTATGATAGCGGTGCGTAACGGGTGGGACACAGTAGAGGCCTTTAAATCCGTCCCGAATAATCCAGCTAAAAAGCGCGTTGTTAAAGGCATCCTTGAAAACTTTTATGCGGATATTGACAGGCCAATAATATGCGAAAAATCAAGAGGCTGGCTTGCATACCTTGAAATGTATGAAGCGCTTTTCGACACCAAGGCCAAAGTTCTTGTCCCGGTGCGCGATATACGCGACGTGATAGCGTCTTTCGAGAAGCTTTATCGCAAGCAATCCGCCGAAGGCAGAGTTCCCCTTGAGCAGGGGTATTATGTAAAAGCCCAAACAGCTCAGGGCAGGGCAGAAATCATTACCATGGCTGATCAACCTGTGGGAATAGCGGTGAATCGCATAGAGGATGCCTTACGCAGAGGCTTCCGTGACCGTATGCATTTTGTACGCTTCGAGGAACTAACCACCTCTCCCGATAAAGTTATGGCTGAGATTTATAATTTCCTTGGCGAAGAATATTACAAACATAATTTCGATAATGTAGAGCCGGTAAACAAGGAAGATGACACTGTTTATGGCTACGTTGGACTGCATACTACCCGCCGGAAAGTTGAACCCGTACTCTCGGATTGGCAACGCTTAGTCGGGGATTGTATCAAAGATTTAAAGAAGGATTTTATATGACCATCGCCATTACCAAAGCAATACCGGCTTCGCAGGTACCTAACTCACAGGCAGGCAATTTCAGCCCCAACCTAGACATCTCTTATTGGGTTGTCGGAACCGTAACCCTCGACGCTACCCTTGCCGCTGATGCCGAGGTCGGAATGCAAGGCTTCTTCGATCAGGCAGGCTACCAAGCACAGCAGAAGCGCCCCATGGGCAATATGCAGATTGTTATTCCCGCTGCTGATACGGCTGCTGCATTGGCAACGGATGCATCATTGGGCGCATATTTGCTGACTTTGCCGCAATTCACAGGCGGCGTATTGCAATAGCGCCACCCCGTGCAGCTAAACCATCTTGGAAATATCCATAAGTCGTTAAAGATTGAGTTATTAACCCTTTGCTGCTACTATCGTTATTATTTATGGATTTTTTACGCCAAAAGGACTAGCCTGATGGACAGGGAAACTGCTGAACGGCTAACCAAACTCGAAGGTCAGGTCGAAATCCTTGACGAGGAGCGTAAGGCGTGGAACAAACTTATAAGAGACGCTATTATTCGGACGGTCACTTGGCTGCTGGCAGTCGGGACAGCCGGGATATTGTATGGATGGCATCTGCCGGACAATATACGAAGCTTTCTGAAAGACCAAATATCAAAATGAAAGCGTTTTTATCATTCGTGACCATTTGCGTTTTTTGCTTCAGCAGCATGGCGGGCGCAGCTTTCCGCACGATAGCTGATGGTGAAGTTCAACGCGCTACTGTGGTCAAACTTATCAATATGCCGGTAAGGGAATTGGCTGAGTATCGGATATGAGCGATCAGGATGTTTTGGCACGCACTTGCTGGGGAGAAGCAAGAAATCAAGGCTATATCGGACTAGAAGCGGTTGCCTGCGTGGTCATGAATCGTGTGGCGTTACCTAATCATCCTCACTTTGGCAATGGTGACATAACGGCCTGCTGCAAGGCTCCCTGGCAGTTTAGTTCATGGAACGATAATGATCCCAATTTGCCTAAATTGCTGGCGGTCACGGCCGATGATTCCGTATTCGCTGAATGCTTGCAAATAGCTCAGGATGCCATTGACGGGAACTTGGTCGATCCTACAAACGGAGCGACATTTTACCAAGTTTTAGGGACAAATGCTACTTGGGCTATAGGGCAGACGCCATGTGCAATCATAGGTCAACATGCGTTTTACAAAGACATAGCTTAATGCTATACTGCTAATTGAACCAGTAGAAAATTTATAAACATTATCCATTATTTTAACAGGTTTATCTCGATCTATTGTGTCACCTAAACCTAACTTACCTTCACTATTTGATCCCCAACCCCACAGTTCATGTTTATTGGTTATTATAAACTCAGTTGGAACGTTACATTCGACATAAATTGCATTGTCGATAACTTTTATTGGAGGGTGAAGAGTCAAAAAATCTTCTCCTGTATCAATTTCAAATACTTCGTTTTTCGTATTAAGAATGTATGCCG
>CAIRZD010000479.1 GCA_903882965.1 uncultured Bacteroidota bacterium | reverse complement strand
AAGAATGAAAATAACCTTGACGGAGGAGTAAGCTAAATAAAATTATCGCTTGTAAAAGCAAAGATGTCCCACACTTCAAAAAAAGCGTGAGACATCTGCCCGAACTTATAGGGGCCGCAAATCAGTTCCATCAATAAAAACACTCTTTATTTTTTAGATAAAAGCCGAGTGTTTTATAGGTTTAATTCATAAGAAGGAGGTTTAATAGGGTTTAATTTTCCATAGTGTTTATCATCTAAAATCATATAGTTTTCTCTCTTAAAAACCTGTGCAAAGGTTTTGAAATGATCGCATCAAAACCTTTGCACAGGGGTTATATTACAATGTGACAATCCTAAATTGCGTGCTTACATCTATGCCCTATTTATTTAACAAGATGAGTTTCTGGGTAGCTGAAACTTTACCATCAATAAAGAGAATCACCATCAGCTGGCCTGAAGCGACATCAGGTGAAATACTCAGTTGCTGATCTCCACTGCTGCCACTAACCGATTTTGTAAGAATGGTACGCCCTGTAGCATCTGTTACTTTGAGTACTGCGCTTACATATGGGTTTCCAATCGTATAATGTACGGTTGCCTGGCCGGAAGTAGGATTAGGCGTAACTGTAAACGAATTGCCATTAGCGTTGTTTACACTAAACATTGCTTTAAGATCACTAATCTGTTGTGTCAGTTCATTAACCTGGGATTGCAACAGATTAATCTGATCTGCCTGGCTATGCACAACTCTACTCAGGTTGGTAGTTGTAGCGGTGTCGTTGACAGCTGAATCGCAGCATTTAGGGAACTGGCCTACATATAAAGACCCGTCGGGACCTACAACAATAGGAAGGCCACCTCCTGCAGGTAAATTCCTGAAACGTATACCTGATGGAGCACCATACATTGGCGTACCATCAACATCCAGTGTAGTCTGTGGTGCGGGAATGTGCATACCGATCTCACCTTGCCTGTCGATTATAGCCCATTCTGTGCTGTTTGTCACCATCCTGAAAGGCTGATTATTTAATGTACCGATAAATTCTAACGGATTAATAGTATTACCGTGCAGTGTCCAGTAGCACTGATCATCACATCCGCTGGTATCTTTAACTCTGCAGGCATGGGTAAGCTTTATGTTAGTAATTTCCTGGTGAGAGCAGGCAGCAGCACATCCACCAGTGAAACCCCAGTTAATCGCACCCGGATGTATAAGTGTTGCTCCATAATCAAACTCTTGTGTGAACCTTACCGATGCCACGGTAGGATAATAAGAGGTAAAGGTAAACAGACCATGACCGGTAGTAGTGGGTACCCACTCAACCTTATAATGATGGAAATTCCCGTCCATTATTGTAGTCGAAGTAGGACTTGTGTTTACGTGGTCATTGACAGACGCATAGGTATAACCATTAAGACTACCTAACAGTGATTTAGCACTAGCGTCGCGACTTAACTGTGTATGATTGCCAGTCCATGGCCCATCATGCAGTACGGGATAGGCAGGATCATCATCAAAGTTGTCTATTTCTACAGCTACGGATTTTTGATAATCAGCCTGATCGGTCGTGGGGCTGGTAGGATTATTGTAATATCCTAAATAGCCACCCCAGCCATTTGGAAGTGTTGTAGCCGATAAAAGAGATCCGAATACTACACATATGCCATCCCCGCCGCCATCGGCTATTGAGTTAAACATCGCATCGAACTCAATTGTAAAGCATTTTTTGAAATCGACCTTTTCGCTGCTCCATGCGGCTCCTGCGGAATAATCTACACCGGCACATGGAGTGAGGTCAATTGTATCCACCCCTCCCTTAGTGCCCGCGCCCCATTGTGTGGCTATACCTGTAACGGAATAAGTTGGCACCTGCGCATTCGCGCCAAGTGCAGCCATGACTATAGCTGCTGATAGAAGTAATTTTTTCATAAAGATGTGTTGTTTATGTGAATAATAAACTAAAGGTATGTTAGTGAATATGTGGGGAACAAAAAAACATGACCAACGGTCGGTATTTATAACCAACGGGATCTTTATAGCAAAAATGCGGAAATCAAAACGCCAATATTAGTCGAATACTTCTTTTTCCTTCACCTGCTCCACGGCAGTGTATAGCTCGTAATAGGTGCCTTTGTCAGAGATGAGGGAGGAGTGATTGCCGCGCTCGATTATCTTGCCATGATCCATGACGATGATCTCGTTGGCTTTGCGGATAGTAGATAGACGATGTGCAATGACTATGGATGTGCGGCCGGTAATAAGAGTATCGATGGCATGCTGTATGAGCTGCTCGCTTTCACTGTCGACCGAAGATGTGGCCTCATCGAGTATGAGAATGCGGGGATTGTACAGTAGTGCGCGGGCGAAGGAGAGTAACTGGCGCTGGCCTTGCGACAATGTGTTGCCACGCTCCATGACATCAAAATCGTAACCGCCGGGGAGGCGCATGATGAAATCATGAATGCCCAGCATCTGCGCTACTTCTTTTACTTTGGCAAGCGGTATGGCAGGGTTACGAAGGGTGATGTTATCAGCAATAGTACCGGAGAAAAGAAACACATCCTGTAATACTATACCTATATGACTGCGCAGACTGTAAATATCATATTCATTGAGATCGCGACCATCTATGAGTATATGGCCGCCTTCTATCTCATAAAGCCTGTTGAGAATACTGATAAGGGAGGTCTTCCCTGCTCCGGTATGGCCCACGACCGCAAGTGTTTGCCCTGCGGGCAGATTGAACGATATCCCTTTGAGTACCGGGGCACCGGGATTGTAGCTGAAATGTACATCACGGAATTCGACATTGCCTTTTATATTATTTGCGGGAAGTATGCCGTTGTTGTCAAGGAATTCATCACTATCAAGCACTGCGAATACACGCTCACCGGCTATGATGCCCATCTGAAGTACGTTGAACTTATCGGCCATCATACGGAGGGGGCGGAACAGAAGATTGAGGTACATGTAGAAAGAAATGATAACACCAATAGTGCAATGCATATGCAGAATACCGGTAACCCCATACCATACGAGAAGGCCTAAAGACGTGGCGAGAATTATTTCTACAATAGGAAAAAAAACAGAATAAGCAAATATGCCTTTTATGTTGGCATTGCGGTGTTCCTTATTTATTTCATTAAACTTACCGGCCTCGCGCTGCTCCGCTGCAAATGCCTGCACTATATACATACCGGTGAGATGCTCCTGAACAAATGCATTTAGTGCAGCCACCGCATTACGTACCCGCTGAAAAGACTTATTCACCGCCTCTTTGAACCACCATGTAGCGAGTATGAGCAACGGGAAAGGTGCAAGGCAAACGAGGGTAACACGCCAGTTGGTGCATAACATCATGATCATGATGGAAATGATGGTAAGCACATCGGCAGCAATGGAAATGATACCTTCTGAAAAAACATCGTTGATAGATTCAATATCGTTGATGGTACGGGTAGTGAGTGTACCTATGGCTGTGCGGTCGTAATAAGATATATTTTGGAAAAGTATTTTTTTAAAAACGGTATTGCGCAGATCATTTACCACAGTTTGCCCGAGCCAGTTGGTGCGGTAAGTAAACCAAAACCTGAGCAAACTCTCTACGATCAATATACCAAAATAGAGCACACCAACATACATAAGCATTTGCAGCTGCTTATCCGCAATATATTTGTCCACGGCTATTTGGATGAGGTATGGCCGCACGAGGGAGACTATAGCCAATACAATGGCGAGCAACATTGCGAAATACAATGTTTTGCGATGCGGCGCAGTAAAGGAAAATATGCGCCGCAACAGCTTAAGATCAAATTTTTTCTTTGTGACCGGAGTTGTCAATTTTTTATTGTTCTTCTTTTACACTCATTAAATACGCTTTAATAAAATCATCGAGGTCGCCATCCATTACGGGTTGTACATTACCCACTTCGTAATCAGTACGGTGGTCTTTGATCATTTTGTAGGGATGAAATACATATGAGCGTATTTGTGACCCCCACTCTATTTTCTTTTTATTGGAGTTAGTAGCATTGAGTATCTCCTGCCGTTTGCGCAGTTCTTCCTCGTAAAGCCTGCTCTTGAGCATAGTCATTGCCTTTTCGCGGTTCTCGCCTTGAGTACGCGCTATCTGGCATTCTACAATAATGCCACTGGGTATATGCTTAAGGCGCACTGCGGTTTCCACCTTGTTGACATTCTGCCCGCCGGAACCGCCGGAGCGAAAGAACGCCCATTCTACGTCGGCTGGACTTACCTGTATATCGATGGTATCATCTATAAGGGGATAAACAAATATGGACGCAAAGGAGGTGTGCCTGCGGGCATTTGAATCGAAAGGGGAAATGCGCACAAGCCGGTGTACCCCACTCTCTGCTTTGAGCAGGCCATAAGCAAATTCACCATCAAATTCCAGTGTAGCTTGTTTTATACCTGCGCCATCACCATATTGCACGTCTATCTCGCTCACTTTCCAGCCCTGCTTTTCGCCATACATGCGGTACATGCGCATGAGCATTTCCGCCCAATCCTGACTTTCTGTGCCACCCGCACCACTGTTGATAACAAGCATCGCAGGCATTTCATCTTCCGGCTCGTTAAGCGTAGACTTGAACTCAAGTTCGTCGAGTTCCCTAACAGCTTTATCGTATGTTTCCTTTACCTCTTCCTCATTAGCTTCGCCTTCTTTCCAAAAATCATGCAAAATGGCAAAATCCTCAACAGATGACTTGACCTGATCATAAAAATCTGTCCAATACTTATCAATTTTAATTTCTTTCAATATAGCTGTAGCACGCGCATTATCGCCCCAAAAGCCAGGGGATAGCGTAAGTGCGCGATCATTTTCCAGCTTAGCCAGCCTATCATCTATACGGAGAAATCGATGCAGGTGGGTTATCCGATCCCGCATTTCCTTCAGGTTTTCCTGTGTCATAAAGGCTGCAAAGGTAAATCAAATGACTCAATGGCTGAATAGCATAATGGCCCATTTAATGTGATTTATGGAAAACCCAACCCGAAAATATGGATTTGGGGTTAAAATGCTATATTGTATGCTTAAATTTCTTTCAAAACCTATATGCGCGAAGGGCAGTTTATAAAACAAAATCTGGACCGTTGGGAAGAATACCAGCAGCCTACCGACGACCCTGATGAAGTGGCAAAACGGTTCACCTATCTTGTAGATGACCTTTCTTATGCAAAAACTTTTTACCCAAAAAGCAATACAGTAAAGTATATAAATGGCATAGCAGCCGGGATATACTTATCAATATATAAAAATAAAAAAGAAAAGAAGCAACGCCTTATCACCTTCTGGACCATAGAGCTACCGCTTGTAGTGCGAAAACGACATAAACTGTTATTATTTACGTTCCTGTTCTTTATAATTTTCGTGATACTGGGTGTATTCTCAGCCTATAATGACCAAACATTTGTGCGCTCGGTGCTTGGGGATGGCTATGTAGATATGACCGAACGAAATATTGCGACAGGCGACCCGTTCGGGGTATATAAAAGTGGTAGTGAATGGTCGATGTTTCTGCAGATCGCGTTTAATAATATAAGGGTTGCATTTCTGTGTTATTCTATGGGAATTTTTGCGGGGGTGGGAACTTTGTACTTTTTGTTCAAGAACGGGCTTATGGTAGGAGTGTTTGAATATATGTTCTTCCATCACAATTTAGGATGGCAATCTCTTCTTGTTATTTTTATACACGGCACACTGGAGCTGTCGGCAATAGTTATTGCCGGTTTTGCAGGGCTCACTATTGGTAATTCTATTTTATTCCCGGGTACCTACACAAGAATGCAGTCATTGAAATTTGCAGCGAAAGATAGTGTAAAGATCATTATAAGCCTGGTGCCTGTATTTGTAGTAGCCGCTTTCTTTGAAGGTTTTGTGACAAGGCATACGGGTATGCCGTTATGGCTTAGCCTTACAATACTATTATCATCAGCAAGTTTTATCGTGTGGTACTTTGTTATTTACCCGATCCGTGTAGAACAAAAAAGCTTTAATGGCTCAATAGCTAAATGACGCAATTAATCAGAAAGATCATATTATTCATCTTGGTTTGTTTATCGCACCAGATCCCTGCTGTTGCGAAATCAGACCGCAATATATCATCTGCTCAATGGCAACAACTAACCAATGATAAGGCATTTGGTTATTTAAATGAGTTAGAACAAGTAAAACAACCTGAGCAATACAAACCGGGCATATTTGAAAAGATCATTCAAGCGCTATTAGGCTTTTTCAGCAGCGGGGCAGGAACGGCATTATTTTGGATATTGGTTATTGGGGTGATCGTTTATGTGCTTGTGAAACTGGTTTTAAATAAAGATAGTTTCCTGTTTAGCCGAAGTAAGAAAAAAATGAGCCCGGGCGACCTGGTGCAAGAAGACGAAGACATAGCCGCAACAAACTGGGAAGCGCTGCTACAACAAGCTACAAATAATAATGACCTCCGCATGGCTGTGCGATATAGCTACATGTGGCTTTTACAAATGCTGCAACACCATGAATTGATAAAATACCGAATAGACAAGACCAACTACGAATACGTCACGGAGCTTAATGAGACTGACTATAAACAACCGTTCAAGCAACTATCACGCATGTATGAATATGCCTGGTACGGACAGTTTACGCCTTCTGACACTGCATATACAGCATATGCATCCCTATTCAATAATGTAAAAAAACAGCTTGGAGCATGAGGGGAGCGCTATACATATTTGCGGCTCTTATAATGCTCCTTAGCATGCCGGGATGCTTATCTGACCAATCGAAAGACGCGAAGAAGTGGCGAATTACCCTGGACCCTGAGGATAAAAACCCATATGGCACTTATCTTGCCAACCAAGCGCTGAAGTACTATTTTCCGGAAGCAACTTTTGAACCGCTAGCACGTGGTTTTCATTACGACAAAATGGATGACAAAATGAAGCAGAACGATTACGGTCGTTCTCTCATTGTATTTGTGGGCCTTGATTTTAACGTATCTGAGGATGAGTGGAAGGAACTAAAAGAATTTGCAAATAACGGCAATGAAATAATTATTTTCAGCAGCAGCCTTGACGAAAAAATTCAAATAGACCTGGCGTGCGTGAAAGTACCAGGCAATGAAGTACAGAATGCATTTGGCCTACCGATCACAGATAATTACAACAGAGATGCATTGTTTACAACAGATAACCTTTTCAAACGCTATAGATATCATGGCCGTTCTATAGATGGTTATTTCTCACTCAAAATTGATTCATCAAAAACTAATGCAAACAATTCAAATAATGAGAACGACACCGATGAAGCAAAATCATCGTATTTACCTTATACACTTGGCTATGCTAACATCAAGCCTGACTTTGTAAAATTTAGAATTGGCGAAGGGCATATCACTCTGCATGCCGCACCATTAGTGCTCAGCAACTACTTCCTGCTGCAACCCGGCAATATTGATTACCTAACTTCTATCTGGCAGACATTTCCTAAAAACATAACTAAGGTATACACGCATAATTACTATAAAAGGAGTGGCGAGGCATCTGGGTTGAGCGTTTTATGGAGATACCCGGCTACAAAATGGGCATTGCTGCTGGGAATATTTGTGCTATTGATGTATGTATTGTTTGAAGGAAAAAGGAAACAAAGGATAATACCCGTTATTGCACCGCTAAAAAACGACTCTGTGTCTTTTGCAGAAACAGTGGGACGGCTTTATTATAACAAAGGCAACCATGCTAACCTCGCAGGAAAAATGACACAGCAATTCCTTGAGTGGGTGCGCCTGAATTATTTCTTGAATACAAACCTGCTCAATGAAAACTTCATCAACCAGTTAAGTATAAGATCAGGGCAACCGGAAAATACCGTGCGCGGGCTGATAGATATGATACATGAAATAAAACTGGGAGATGCTATAATAGATGACGCTTATCTTTACCAGTTATATAATACCATTCAGCAATTTTATAAAAACAACCGTATATAATGGAACCGACAGAAGGATATATACCACAAAATGACGCCCACCCGCTAACAGCGCTTGTAGACCAACTACAGGACCGGATACACGAAGTGATCGTGGGCCAGCATGGCATGGTGGAGCAATTGCTCGCAGGCTTACTTGCTGATGGCCATATACTGATAGAAGGCGTGCCCGGTGTGGCAAAAACACTGACCGCCAAGCTACTCTCAAAACTAATAAACATCCGATTTTCTCGAATACAGTTCACACCAGACCTTATGCCAAGTGATGTACTTGGAACCAGTGTTTTCAACCCACAAACATCAACTTTTCAATTTAAGGCAGGGCCAGTATTCAGTAACATAGTGCTGATAGATGAGATAAACCGCGCCCCGGCAAAAACACAGGCTGCGCTTTTTGAAGTGATGGAAGAACGCCAGGTAACGGTGGACGGGATGACCCACAAAATGCAATCGCCATTTATGGTGATCGGCACCCAAAACCCGATAGAGCACGAAGGCACATACCGTCTGCCGGAAGCACAACTGGACCGTTTCCTGTTGAAGATAGTGGTAAATTATCCATCGCTGCCGGAAGAAATAAAAATACTGGAGCGCCACAACCAACAAGCTATAACAGAACTGCTAAATAATATGGAGCCGATTATTACTCCGGACCTGCTTAGTAACGCACGTATGCAAGTTAGGGAAACGCATATAGAACCCAAGCTATTGGAATTTGTGGCAAAAATAGTTTGGGAAACACGTAATGACCGTTCACTTTATCTCGGCGCATCACCACGGGCGTCGATAGCTTTATTGCAGATAGCAAAGGCTTTCAGCGTATTGCGGGGCAGGAATTTTGTGATACCTGAAGATATACTGGGCGCAGCACCTGCGGTATTACGCCACCGTATAGGGCTCACTCCCGAGCGTGAAATGGAAGGCGCCACAACTGATGATGTGATAAAAGAAATACTTGCAAGAATGGAAATACCGAGATAACCCCCGCCCCCTGAAGGGGAGTCAGGAATTCAGCTTTATCAAAACATTGAATGTTAAGGAAATAATTGAACAATTCTATCTAAAATATTCTCCTCATTTGAGGTGACGCCCCTTTAGGGGTTTGGGGTTTATGAACACAATCAGAAAATATATAGGAGAACTATACATCAGCAAGCGATGGTACCTGCTGCTGGGTGGGTGTGTGGTCTTTTTATTTACTGCCTTCTTTATTCATATTTTATTCCAGCCGGCAGTTGCTGTCACGAGCGCTGTACTTGCATTTACAGTAGTAGAATATGCGTTGTTATTTTTTATAAAAGGGGGCTTAAGTGCAACACGCATCATGTCTCCTAGATTCAGTATTGGTGATGATAATACGGTGACACTTTCGCTTGTTAATTCTTATCCTTTCAAAATAAAATGCTTACTGATCGATGAACTTCCGTTTCAATTCCAGGAGCGGAATTTTCATAAACAAATGGAGATAGGATACCGATCAAAGAAAACGATTACTTATACGCTACGGCCGCTAAGCAGGGGCGAATACAGCTTTGGGCATCTTAAATGTTATGTAAGCAGCCCATTGGGTTTGCTGCGCAGACGGTTTAATGCTGCGGAGCCTGTAATGATAAAGGTCTACCCCTCCTACCAATTATTGAAAAAATACCAATTGCTGGCAATAAGCGGTAATACACTGGCAGGTGTAAAAAAAATACGGAAGTTGGGCCATAGCCTTGAATTTGAGAAGATCAAGGATTATGTGCAGGGTGATGATGTGCGCACCATTAACTGGAAGGCAACCGCAAGAAGTAATAACCTGATGGTGAATACCTTCACAGATGCACGCCAGCAACAGATCTATTGCCTTATAGATAAGGGCCGTAACATGAAAATGCCATTTGAAGGAATGACATTACTTGATCATTCTATTAACGCAAGCCTGGCGCTACTTAACATTGCTCTATTGAAACAAGACAAAGCGGGGCTGATCACCTTCTCCAATAAAGTAAATGATGTTGTTGCGGCAGACAGGCGTAATGACCAATTGCTGCGTATAATAGAAACACTTTACAAACAACAAACACAGTTTAAAGAGAGCGATTATGAAGCAGTGTGGAGTACCGTACACAGAGGTATTACACAACGCAGCCTTATATTGCTGTTCACTAATTTTGAAACCTATTCTTCACTTGAAAGGCAACTGCCGTTCCTTAAAAAGATAGCACAACGGCATCTTGCCTGCGTGGTATTTTTTCAGAATACTTTACTGAAAGAGATACATGAATCAAACCCGGACAATATAGAAGGAATATATATAAAAACCATAGCCGACCAGTTTTCTCTTGAAAAAAGACTGATCGTAAAAGAGCTTCGCAGGCATGGTATCCTTTCTATTCTTACAACGCCACAAGCACTCTCTGTAGATGTGATCAATAAATATCTGGAACTGAAAGCGAGACAAATGGTGTAAAGTATGTTATTATCCGGATACAGGCTTTTTATGTACTTTTCAATACCAAAAAGGTAAAATGGAGTTTATTAAGAGGCATTACAAGCTAATTTTATTTTCAATACCACTAATCAGTTTCGCACTGCATTATTATGTATTTAACCTGGACCTTGTAGGGATACATGTGTGGCGGCAAACAGAAACGCAAACAGTAATCAATAATTTTTACCGGGAGAGTCTTAATATCTTCTACCCGCATGTGAATGACTTTAAGTATCCAGGCAGGGTTATGCAAAGTGAATTTCCATTGATGCAATGGCTTTTTGCATTATGTTATAGAATGCTCGGGCCTCATATTGCCATCACCCGGGTACTGTCTTTTATCATTGGTTTGTTTTCGGTGTATGGCATGTTTTATTTATGCGACAAAATCTTTAAAAATAAAACCATTGCAACCCTTTGTGCATGGTGTTTTAACTTCTCGCCGGTTTTTTATTACTACACCTTAAATCCTATGCCCGATAACATGGCGCTTTGCTGCGCTATATGGAGCACAGCTTTTTTTTATTCCTACATCAATACCTCTAAAATAAAGTTTGTGATCTGGAGTGCCCTATTTTTAGGCATTGCAACAATGGTGAAACTACCATTCATATTGTTCGGATCATTCATGTTTACATTTCTTGTAGTGCAGATAAAACGACGAGAATACAGTTTAAAACAATTGACCAGCATCTTTTTTATCTACGTATTGTTTGTCATTCCTGCGATAGCCTGGTATACATTTGTAATGTCAAACTTGGTTGGTGGCTTGATTTTAGGCGCATTTGATATAAAACAAAGTTTCAGCTATTGGCTATATATATTACAGGGGAACTTACTTTCAGTTTTACCGGAATTGATCATCAACTACGCATCTGTTTTGTTCTTTATTGCGGGATTTTATTTTCTATTTAGCAACAAACTTTACCGGAATAAAAACTTCAATCTTTTCTTGTTTTGGGGAGTGTCTGTAATTCTCTATTTCCTTTATGAATTGAATATGATAGATACAGTACATGATTACTACCTGTTCCCCTTTTTGCCACCAATATTTTTATTAGTTGCTTATGGAGCATACCATATGCTAATGAAAAGAGGAGTATCCAATCTATTGGCGTTGTTTTGCCTGTGTGCTCTTCCATTCACTGCGTTTTTGCGAATACATGCGCGCTGGGATACTAAAGATCCCGGTTTTGATGCTGCATATTATGAGTACGAAAAAGAATTACGCAATTTAACTCCTCAAAATGCATATTGTATAGTTTGTAATGACCCGTCTAATTTCATTTTGCTGTATTATATAGACCGCAAAGGGTGGGCTCTGAAAAATGACCAGCTAAACAATAATGTATTAACAGACTGTATCAGCAAAGGAGCAAAATATATATTTTTGGTTGACCAAATGGACAGCCAGCCTGAAATAAGAACTCATTTGGATGGAAAAATATTTGATAAAAATAATCTGAAGGTTTACAAATTAAAATAACGAAATTTACACGGATGGTTAAATTTTCAAACTGCTTTATAGTTGCGGCACTTGTCATATCTACTTTCTCGTGTAAGAAGGACCTTCTCTACTGGCAGAAGGTGCAACTATTAAATAGCAATACTACAACAAGATTAAACCATATCAAGTTCATTAATGATAGCATCTGCATTGCAGCAGGTGGTATACAGTTCGCGCAATCCACTATAGTGAGATCTATAGATGGTGGATATACTTGGACTGCAATCTCAGATACCGACGCCCCTAAAGCAATGTATGGTATGGGGGTTTCCACAAACGGCAATATATATCTGGCAGGTATTGACGGAGACGTATTGCATTCTAAAGACAATGGCAATTCATGGCAATTTAACCGTATAAACACCTGGCTGCCTTACTGCGGTGGCAATTTTATTACTCCTGATACCGGGATATTTATTAGCAGTATACTACAAAAACAATGCTACATTACCAGGGTTGATTCAAATTTTAATATTATTGACCAGCAAACATTTCTCTTTGGGCTGAATAATTTTTATATAACAAGCCCTACAACAGGCTATATCATTGGTTACGGTACTGTAATGAAAACTACTAACACTGGCAAGACATGGAATTTCCAGAATGTGGCAGGTGATAATTTTACTGCAATGGATATTCATGGTGAAGAAATGTGGCTATGTGGCTATATGGGCAGTATATACCATACTACAGACGGTGGTAATAGCTGGCAAACACTGCGTAATGGCAATGACATAACACTACCCCGGTACTACCTGATGGATATTTTGTTTACTGACAGGCAATACGGATGGGGTGTATGCGATAACGGAAAGGTGATTCACTCTGATGATGGCGGACAGCATTGGGAAGAATACAATCAATTTACTACCAACTCATTTAGGAGCATAGCGCTATGCCCCAATGGCGACCTGCTGACGGCTGGTGATAATGGGGTGATCTACAGGATAACACAATAAAATCATATTACACTACGTTTAAATTAAAACAATGATACTTCCTAAGTATCATTGTTTTAGGAAGTAATACCTATATCTGGAAGTATATTTAAAATTTCCCAAACCCTATGCTATCTCTTCTTAAACTACAAAAAACAAAAATAGCTTCATTCGTATTGTCTCTTTATTGCTTTCCTCTATTTTTCACAAGAGCCCCGGATGATAATATAGATGGCTCATGGATAAGAGCTTTAAACATTAATATTAAAAACGGCCTGGTTTTCGGGAAGGATTTTATTT
>CAIRZD010000478.1 GCA_903882965.1 uncultured Bacteroidota bacterium | reverse complement strand
TTTTTCCTGTGCGCTCTGCTGTGTAGATTCTATGCGGTTCTGCAGGTCCTGTATTTCTTTCATTTTCACTTCCTTCATAGCATCGGTCATTGTCTTTTCACTGCTCTGGTATTGCTGTCCCTTGCTCTGGTACTCCTTCATCATTATATCTATCTGGTCCTGGAACGAACGTGCGTATTTTGCAAGTGCAGAATCTGCCTTTATTTTTTCAGGCATAGAAGATAACAATACTGTAGAATTAATATACACGATTTTCATCGCAGTTTGTGCGAACACAATATTGCCTATTAATAAGCCACAGGCGAGGAACATTACGAACTTCTTCATTATAATTTTTGAGTTTTGATTTTTTAGTTGTGCAAAGTAAATGCCATTAACCAAGATAACAAAATAAATTTATCATGTACCATGCTTATCCTGGTTTTGGGAACCTGCCTGCCGGTACGCAAGGTTTGGTTTTTGGGATTTTTGAAAGTTACTTCTTATCGTTGTTTATGCCCAGTATTTTTAAAACATCATCGCTTTTATCCAGTTTCGGATCAGCATAAAATAAGGTAATGCCACCCGCTTTATCCAATACCAGGTCAAAGCCCTTCGAAGATGCCATTTTCTGCACCGCGTTAAACAGGCGGTCTTGTATAGGTTTTATAAATTCCTGGCGTTTTTTAAACAGGTCGCCTTCATACCCGAAACGTTGTTTTTGCAGGTCTTTTGCCGCTTTTTCCTTTGCTACTATTTCATCCTGCCTTTTGTTCCGCATGTCATCCGATAGCATTGGTTTCTCAGCCTGGTACCCCTTATACATTTTATCCACTTCAGCCATGCGGGTGTCTATCTCGTCCTGCCATGTTTTAGATAGGTTATCAAGCTTCACCTGCGCATCTTTATAATCGCTCATTTTATCAAGCATGTACTTAGAATCTATGATGCAATAATGCTGTTGTGCATTTGCTCCCGTGGCCACCGCCAGTAATATCAGTAAACTTATCAGTGCTTTTTTCATAATTATCATTTTAAAACCCAAACCCCTGAAGGGCCTTCCCCTCAATAAACGGTTATTAATCTTTATTGAAAAATGTTACCAGTTTGAGACTCTTTTTATTTCTTAAAGTTAGTTAGTATATCCACTCATTCAAAATATTTACATAAAACTTAACAGTTGACGGCACTCAAATAAAAAATGCCCGATCATTCCCCCAAGCTAAATATCTTAACATCAAAGCACTCCCCTTTAGGGACCGGGGGGTTACTCAGGTTCGAAGCCCAACATAAAGTTAAATTTAGAGATATTTTGCAGGCTGGTATTACCCGTTGCCTGATTATACCTGTCCAGCCCTATACCATAATCAAGCCCCAACAAACCAAACATTGGCAGGAAGATACGGATACCTACACCCACATCCCTGTTTAACTGGAATGGATTGTACTGCCCGAAATTATCCCATGCATTCGCCGCATCAGCAAATACCAGTCCATAAATAGTAGCCGTTGGTGCCAGTGAGAACGGATAACGGATCTCACACTGGTATTTATTAAATATGGTAGCAGCTTCATTATATATCTCATAACCACGTTGGCTGATAATGTCCTTACCTACAAAGTAAGAATAACCGGACAATCCATCTCCACCCACCTGGAAACGCTCAAATGGTGAGAACCCGATACCGGAGTTATAATAACCCATGAACCCATATTTAGCTACAAGACGCAGCACCAGGTTGCCATATATTTTCTGGTAAAAATCCGATGTGAATTTATACTTATGGTACTCTATCCACTTATACTTTTCCTGGTACGATTCATTTGCATAATCAACCCCGCTGAAAGCGCTGTATGGCGGTGTTATCTGCAACGTAAAAGATACATTAGACCCCGTAGTAGGGTATAACGGGCTTGGCCCGATTGAATTGCGGCTTAATATAAATTTAAAATGGAAGTCATTGCTAAACCCGTCAGTGAAGTTTGGCACAAGCGCATAGTCTTTCAGCTTATAATTATTATAAAACATCCCATAGTTAAATACAAAATAGTTGTCCGGCCAGTTCAGGCGTTTGCCCATAGATACACCTGCACCTGCCATACGCAGATAAGATATGTTCGGGTCGGTGCCTATTGCTGCCGCTGAATATTTACTGTATGTAAGGTTCACGGTAAGCGAGTTTGGCTTGCGCCCACCCAGCCATGGCTCAGTAAATGCGGTCGTCATTGAATTATAATACGCACCATTAGATGAATAATTCACCGAGAATTTCTGCCCGTCTCCTACCGGAAGCGGATCCCACATCTTTGGCTTGAAAATATTGCGGATGGCGAAGTTGTTAAAGGTCACACCCACGGTACCATAAAAATTTACCCCGCCGCCGAAGCCCGCCGAAAGCTGCAATTGGTCGCTCGACTTTTCTACTACCGAGTAGTCAATATCCACGGTCCCGTCTTCCGGGTGCGGTTTCGGATTGATCCCTATTTTTTCCGCATCAAAAAAGCCCAGGTTTCCGATCTCCCTTTGTGAACGGATAAGGTCCTGCCGGCTAAACTTGTTGCCTGGCAGTGTGCGTATATCACGGCGTATCACATGCTCATTCGTACGCTCATTACCTGTTATGTTTACGTCGCGGATTGTTGCCTGTGAACCCTCCGAAATGCGCATTTCAAAATTGATCGTATCACCCACAATAGATATTTCTACAGGCTCAATGTTAAAAAACAAGTACCCGTCATCCATGTAAAGGCTGCTCACATCCTCGCCATTACCATCAGGGCTTAGTTGCCTTCCCATACGGGTTTCCAGCAGTTGTGCGTTATAAGTATCGCCTTTCTTTATCCCTAATGCATGTGTAAGGAATTCACTTGAATATTTTGTATTTCCCTTCCACGTAATATTCCCGAAATAATATTTTTGCCCCTCTTTTACTCTTATGTCCACGTTTATGTTCCCGTTCTTCACAGGGTATACTGTATCAGATACTATCGAGGCATCCCGGTAGCCAAGCGTATTATAGTAGTTGATCATCGACACTTTATCCTCATCAAATTTCGACTGGTTGAATTTAGATGATGCAAACAGTTTGAATTTAAAATAAGGATCAAGTGCATCAAGCGTTTTGGTAGGGGAGAGGAAGCCAAATTGGTTCACATACTTTTTAAAAGACCTTTTCGGCACATCATACACATTTACTTCTGCTCCGGGGTGCAGTGTCAACCGGGTCATTTCTTTGGTGCCTTTCAGGGTTCGCTTCAGTCGCGTGTCTGCTGCGTGTTCTTCCCCTACTATATTTATCTGGTTGATGTGGGTTTTATTCCCTTTGTCAATAACAAAAGTGAGTATTATTTTATTGGTCGATGTACTGTCATTTTTTTCCTGCACCTTCACCTGCACACGCCCATAACCCTTATCCATGTAAAACTTCTTTATCCGCTCTGTTGCTTCTTTTTTAGTAGCCTCTGTTACTACCTTATTCGATACAAGCGATAGTTTGCCCTTCAATTCTTTTGCTTCACCCGGTTTTATATTTCTGAAGTTATACCTGCTCAGCCTCGGGCGTTCCTCTACCGCTATATTTATAAATACTTTGTCTTCTATATACTTGGTAATGGTAATATTTACGTTCGAGAATAATTCCTGTTTCCACAGTGCTTTTATCGCTTTGGCTATCCCGTCATCATTTGGAAGGTGCAGTTTTTGGCCCACTGTAAGATTGGTTACCGCTATCAGCAGGTCCTGGTCCAGGTATTTAGCTCCTGATACCGTTATCCCTGCCAGTTCATATTCCTTTACCTTAGGTATGTCATTGGCAGTCTGTGCCTGCTGCATACCGCTCAGCCCGCTGCCCGACCGGCCCAGTTGCGCCCATGAAGAAGACGTAATGCAGAAAAAACAAAAAAACAAAAAACTATATCTGTACGTGATTCTATACATGTTAATGGGTGCTCGTTTGAATTTGTTCACTGGTTTTGCCAAAACGGCGCTCGCGTTGCTCATAGTTGAGCAGCGCCTCATATAAATTTTGCTTCCGGAAATCAGGCCAGTGCACATTTGTAAAATATAGTTCGGCATAAGCCAGTTGGTATAATAAATAATTACTGATCCTATGCTCACCACTTGTTCTTATCATCAGTTCCGGGTCCGGAAATTGCGCCGTATACAGGTAACTGTGAAATAATTTTTCCGTGATCTCTTCCGCTTTCAGCTCCCCTTTAGCCAAACGCTCAGCTATTTTCCTGGTTGCCCCCACTATCTCCTGCCGAGCACTGTAGCTGAGCGCCAGTATCAGGTTTAGCCCGGTATTCATAGCCGTTATTTCTTTCGCTTCATTCAGTTCTTTCTGGCATACTTCAGGCAGGCTTTCAAAATCACCTATAATATGCAGTTTCACATTATTCTTCCTCAGTTCTTCTATTTCCTTCCTTATCGTGTTCACCAGCAGTTCCATCAGGGCATCCACTTCTGCCTTTGGCCGGTTCCAGTTCTCCGTAGAGAAGGCATACAGCGTCAGGTATTTTATCCCCACCTCACCGCAGGCGTTCACTATTTCCCGCACGCTCACCACACCCTCATAATGCCCATACACGCGCTCCTGCCCCCGCTCCTTAGCCCAACGCCCGTTGCCATCCATAATTATGGCTACATGAGTTGGCAGCTTGCTGCGGTCAAGAGATTCCAATATATCCATCTATTACTTTATGAAAAGTGTGCGAAGGTACAAAAATAGGTGCTACCCGATGGTAACAAAATCTGCCCCCACAGTTTAACTCGATTTTAACTGCATTATATTGCAATATGTCTTAAATGGGTAAATAACGTAAAGTATGCTTCCGCACTGAAACAATAAAAGTAAACGATATGGGACCAAACTTATTGCTGCTATTGCACAACAGTTGCGATAGCACCATTCATCAGCAGGACATCTATTCAGCCTCCCTTTATAATAAAAAAACCGCCCGCTCCCATTTGACTCACTCACTAATCAAACAAAAGCAGGCAGTTTATACCATTTATGATTAACCAATACTACCTCCTGATTTATTCTTTCACCACCTTAAATAAAGTCACATTGCCATCATCACTCACATACCTACCCATATAGATGCCTACTGCAAGCTCATTCGTTAAGTTTACACTGGTGATCCCTTCACTTATCTTATACGCTCCTAAAGTCTTACCATCCAATGAATACAGGTAAAATACTCCTGCCACATCAGCCCTTATATTTATGCTTCCATTGGTAGGGTTAGGATACAATAATACTTCCTCACTTGTGTAGCCGGGAGTGTTAACTCCTGTTGCATGCGGTGGCGAGGTCGACGTAATGGTCAACGTTGCAGTCGCACTACAACCAAACCCGTTCGTCACTACGTAACTGATCACAGAACTGCCCGATAGTGCCACCGCCGTTGCTGTTATTGGAGAACCCGCGCTGCCGCTTAATGTTATTTTAGACGTATTACTGCTGCTCCAAATACCCCCGCCTGTCGCTTCTGTAAGCGTTGCAGGAGTACCCTCAGCTATACTTGTTGGCCCGGTGATCGGTGTCATTGCAGGCGCAGCATTCACTGTTACTATAGCTGTTGCAATACAATTACCCGGCAATGCCTTATACGTGATTATTGCCGTACCGGATGCTACACCCGTTACATGCCCCGTAACCGCTACTGTAGCCGCCAATGTATTGCTGCTTGCCCACGATACCCCGGTAGCGCTGCTATCACTCAATATTGTCACTGATCCCGCACATACGGTGAACGCACCAAAGATCGCGGATGGATTCTTTATCACGGTGTTCGGATAGGTAATAAAGCAACCTGTTCCAATTGTATAGGTCACAGTAGCTGTTCCTGCTACAGCCCCGGAAGTTAATACCCCTGTACCACTTATGCTTGCATCACCTGTTATGCTCCATGTGCCGCCAGCTGTTGCATCACTCAGTGTTACTATTGTGCCAGCACACTCAGAGATCGCCCCTTGTATTGGTTTCGGGTTCGCACTTACTGTTAATACTGTAGTAGCCACACACCCGCCGCCGGAATAAGAAATAGTCACTGTTCCCGTATTAACAGCACTGGCAGTTACAAGCCCTGATGTGCCTACAGAGGCCATCAGTGTATTACTGCTACTCCATGTGCCGCCACCAGTAACATCACTCAATGTTGCAGTTGCGCTGGCACATAACGATGTCGTCCCTGCAATAGGGCTCATCGACCCCACTACATTTACAGTTATCGTCCTCATGCAGCCCGAAACAAGTGTATACGTAATAGTACTACTACCCGCACTCACTCCTGTCACCACACCCGTAGTCAACCCAACAGTAGCAACACCTGTATTACTACTGCTCCATGTCCCACCTGTTGACACATCCGACAGTGTCGTGGTCGTCCCTGCACATACATTTGTATTCCCGCTTATCGCAGGTGCTGCACTTACCGTCACAGCAGCCGTAGATATACATCCGCCTATGCCGGGATAGTAAGTGATCGTCGCAGTACCATTTGTCACGCCCGTTACTATACCGCTACCCGAACCCACTGTTGCTATTGAAGCACTGCTGCTATTCCAGGTACCTGCGCCCCAAACATCGCTCAGTGTTACCGCAGAGCCCGCACACACTGGGCCATTACCTGTGATCGCTCCCGATGCAGTAGTCACCGTAACCATCGTTGTTGCAATACAACCCGATGATGCCTTATAAGTAATTGTTACTGTACCGCTTGCTACCCCGGTCACATGCCCGGTAATCGCCACCGTAGCAACTAATGTATTACTGCTCGTCCACGAAACTGCCGTAACAGTAGAATCACTTAATACAGTCGCTGCCCCCACACACACAGTCATCGCACCAAATATCGCCGATGGATTAGCGATCACCGTATTCGGATAAGTTATAGAACAACCATTATTAAGTGTATAAGTGATCGCACCAACACCTGCCGAAGCACCCGCCGTCACTGTCCCTGAATTCGTCCCCAAGGCCGCAACGCTCACATCACCACTGCTGCTCCATGTACCGCCCGCAGTATTATCTGATACCGTTATCGTAGTGCCTGCGCACTCAGATGTCGCACCCTGTATAGGTAGCGGCATCGCATTCACAGTAAATGTTACTGTAGTATAAGCGCCGCCTTGTGTATAAGTAATATTTGTTGTGCCTGCAGCTACCCCGGTCACAATACCTGAAGTACCACCAATAGTGGCTACAGCGCCATTGCTGCTGCTCCAGGTACCACCTGTGGTGCCATCCGTTAGTGTTGTTGTGCCGCCTCCGCAGATACTTGCACTGCCGTTTATTCCCGGCAACGAAGCCGTGCTCACCGTAATAACTTTTGTCGCCACTACCGGGCCACAGCCACCTGTTACAGCATAAGAAATAGTTACACTTCCCGCTGTTACACCGGTTACAACCCCAGCGCTTACAGTAGCATTCGCATTGCTCGCGCTCCATGCGCCACCGCTTACAGCATCTGTCAATGTTATATTTGATCCCGTATTTACACTCGATGGCCCTGTGATCGTTCCTGC
>CAIRZD010000477.1 GCA_903882965.1 uncultured Bacteroidota bacterium | reverse complement strand
GTATTAAATCCAGAATTTGGCGCAGTAACGGTTTGTTATTATTTTTACTACGTTTGAATAGCCCCATATTTTTGTGTTTTGGTCGTTCTTAACCAAAGGTATGGCCGCTATTCAGGCAAAAAAGTTTCGGATAGTTGTGAGTTTAAATAAATTTTCATGTGCCTGCTTATAAGAAAATCTGGTGTCGATATTATGTTGTTATTAAAATGTTTATTTGATAATTTTAAATAAAGTCTAAAGTCTAAAGTAGAAAGCGGGTTAAAAGTTTTGCATGTGCTCTTTTGCTGAAGCTAGGGAGGTAGAGAAAAGTTACGGGGGTAAGTAAAAAAGTGTGCATAATATAAGTCATAGGTTAAAACCTGCCTTCCGGCAGGGTGAAGACCGAATAGTTTGCATGATACCAGGAAGTGTATTTTATCCTTTTACCAATACTTTCAGTTACTTGAGTGAAGCCGGGTCTGGTCATTTGTTATTTTTTTAGGAATAAAGGTAGCGGAGCTTTATGGATGTGGTGAAAAAGTGCATGCACCTTTTTAGGACGGCTCAGGCTCAGGCTCACAAATATTTTCAAACTCTGTGCTGTTAGTTTAATCATCTTCCATGCTTTGCTTGCGCGGGTAGTTGTAGTATGGGGGTGAATCGCGGATGAAGTGGCGTTTCCATGCAGCGTTTTTCATTTGTAGATGTAATTTGAATTGCCGGGGCGTATTCCAGTTCTTAACTATTTCTTCGGGAGCAGTTACCTGCTGTGGTGCATCCATTACATAAGGCGGAATGGGGTGAGTGCCATCAGCGTTCTCTTGTTTTATTTTTGGTGGGTGATAAGTAATAACGACATTGTTTGTGATGCGATCAGCCCCGATAACGGATGCGCCGGCTGTTTTGTAAACGATGACCGGCTCATGTGTAACCTGCTGCACTTCGGTGGCGAGAGGGCCCGAATAATATTTTGCATTGTCGCTTCCGTAGGTGTATGCAACTAGGCAGGTTTTTTCCAATATCTTTTGTGTGTGCAGCGGCCCATCCATAAAATCGTTTCGCCAGATATTGTGATAGCGGGGTTTGTATAAATAGCGTGGATGGAGGAATACCCACCAATCCTGGGGGCAGGTATAACTTACTCCTGCCCAGTCGGCCCCGGGTGATAATGGTGCCCAGCCACACAGGCCACCACCCCAGCGCCACGCCACCCAGCCGGGGCTCCACTCATAGCCGGGTATCCATATCCAGCCGTAATAGTCATTGTAATTCCAGCGGCCATAATGAAAACATGCCCATCCCCAGGGATAGTATGACACCCATGTATTACCATTGCCGGTCATTACCCAATGCCCTTCTGTAAAATAGGGCCGGAAATCATCGTTGACGTTGGGCAGCCATACATAACCTAAATGAGGGTCGCTAACCCACTGGCCATAGGGCGCAAGAGAATCGTAAAATACCTGGACTGAAACATTAGTATCGGGGCGTGCATATGCATGCAATGGAGCAGCAAATGAAGTAAGTAAAACAAGCGCGAGCAACATCCATACCTTTCTCATCAATAACCGGATTAAAAAACGTTTCAAAAGTACCGGTTATGGGTGTCTTGCAGTATGATATTAATCAGGTGTGGGGTTGCAAATGATGAACCACAGCAACTTCTTTATGCGATCTTTAAACGCCATGTGGCATTTGGTCTTCCGGCGTTGCTCATTTCCTGCATTTGCTCCGGGGTGAGTTTTTGCATAATAAAGGGGATAGCATTCAGTTTGCTGTAGTCGATCTCTGCATCTTTATCAATTATGAACCCACACTTTTTGAAAAACGCTTCGGCGGCTTCAATGCTATCGAACTTGTTTTCTTCGATATTATGCTGCTCTAAAAATTTTTCGAGGTCGTCGTCCATTTGAATAATTGTATTGAAGCGCGGGGTTTTAATATAGATGTCGGCAGTGATCCAGCAGCCGCCCCGCTGTTTTAATATTTTATAAATAATGGAACAAAGTTTTTCTTTTTCTTCGATATTCAAATACATTAGGAGGCCTTCATTTACTATCGCAATTTCTCCTGCAGGGAAATGGTTTATAATTTCAATGAACTCTGATTCATCTAGTGCATTTAGCGGTAGTAACTCTAATGTGCCGGTGGTAGCATGTTGTTCACGCTGCAGTGCGGCTACAAGTTTTTTTTTCTCTTCGATGATGCCGGGGAGGTCTGTATCTATGTAATAAACATCTTTTTGCTGCACGGCATCCAAGCTGCGGAACGAAAAACCGGATGACAGCTCTAATATATTTTTTACAGGCAGGCCGGACAACAACTGGTCAATACTGAGGTAGCGTGCCTCAAAATGCGCGATGCGCAGGCAAGTGCTGAGGCTTTTATCTGCATAGCCCGGGATGTATTTGTCGGATTGTGAGATGAGCTCTGCGGCTTGCAGGGCATAAGGTATATTTGTATTGCCTTTTAAAAGCAGGAGCGCCCGTGCAGATGGGCTGATGGTGGTGAAATTGTGGTTTGTTTCCATTTTGTTGTGATTGGATTGCAAAGGTGAGGGAATTTTTTGGGGATGGCAAACAAGAGAAATTTTATTGCATTTTATATTGTAAATGATGCTGTGTATCCTACTTTTGGACTTTATTTTCAACCATGAATGCAAATAACTGGTATGCGCTTTTTTTAAACGGTTATTTAAGACAATATGCTGCAAGCAAAATAATATGAAAACTGTATTGTGTTTTATTGTTAGTGTTATTTCAATCATAAATTGTTATAGCCAGACAAACCAGTTAATAGATGATTATACAAGGGATATACAATTAAATCCATACAGCGCAACAGCATATTATAACAGGGGCAATGCAAGACGCAAAATAGATGACACTACTGGGGCCGTTGCCGATTACACCAAGGCAATAGAACTAAACCCAACTTATAAAAAAGCGTATTACAACCGCGGTAATACCCACAGCGACCGCAGGGAATACAAAGCCGCGATAGCTGACTATACACGGGCAATACAGATAGACAGTAGCTATGCAAAAGCATACTACAATAGGGGAGATGCGAGGTATAGCCTGAATGAATACAGCGGCGCAATAGCAGACTTTATCAAAGCCGCAAATATCGACACCGGTTATAAAATACCTTACTTTAAGGCAGGTGTGGCAAAATACCATCTCGGGGATTACAATGCAGCATTAAAATACCTCACTAAGGCGCTGGAAACAGACTCGGCAAACGCAGATATTTATCATAACAGGGCCGAAACAAAATATAACCTTAAAGATTATACCGGTGCAATAGCAGACAATTCAATTGCAATAAAGATAAAACCCCGAGACCCTTATCTGTATAACAGCAGGGGGGAAGCAACTTATGAAATAAATGACTTTGCAGGCGCACTAACCGATTACACAACGGCAATAGAGCTTGATACTAATTATACTGCAGCTTTCTATAACAGGGGAATGGTGCTGTATGCCTGCAAAAAGTATGACAGCGCTATAGCTGATCTTTCAACAGCAATAAAAAAGGACTCAATATATGTGCCGGCTTATCTTGCGCGGGGGATAGCATATAATGACATACACAATTACATTATGGCAATAGCTGATTTCACTGCTGTTGTGCGGTTAAATCCCAAAAAATCAGCGAATGCTCTTTGCATGAGGGGGCAAGCAAAATATGCAATGAAAGATTTCAAAGGTGCTGTTTCAGACTATACCGCAGCCCTGAAAATAAAGCCCGGGAACCCGGAAGCATACTATAACCGCGGGATCGCCGAATATGACCTGAATGATACAAAGAATGCCATGGCCGACTACACAAAAGCGATTACAATAAACCCGAAATTTGCGGATGCATATTATAGCAGGGGGTTGATAAAGAGTACGTTACAAAATGACACAGGGGCCATAAAAGATTATGGTAAGGCCCTGGAAATTAACCCTGGCTATGCACGCGCATATTACAGCAGGGGTATCGTTAAAATGAAACTGCAAAATGACACAGGCGCAATAAATGATGAGAGTAAAGCCATTGCAATAAACCCGAAGTTTGCGGGTGCATATTATAACAGAGGTTTGATAAAAAGCATTTTGCAAAACGATAGCGCAGCTGTAAACGATTACAATAAAGCTATAGAGATAAACCCCGATTATACAGATGCCTATTATAGCAGAGGTATTTCAAAAAATAAAGTTCAGGATTACAGTGGAGCGGTGGCTGACTATACTAGATATATAACGGCCAGACCGCAATTTGCAACGGCATATTACAACAGGGGGACCGCGGAAGATATGCTCAAAAATGATAGTGCCGCAATAAACGATTACAATAAAGCGTTGGAAATTGACACTAGTTATGCGGATGCCTATTTCAGTAAAGGGGTAGCAGAAGACAATATGCAAAATGACAGTGGGGCGATAGCAGATTACACCAAAGCTATAGAAATAAAGCCACAGGATGCAGTATCTTATTATAGCAGGGGTGTTGTAAAAATTAAACTTGACGATTATACAGGAGCTATTGATGATTTTAACAGTGCCATTGAAATAGATCCTGATTATTCACAGCCGTATACTTTCAGGGGTGTATCAAAAATATTAACGAGAGACAAAAAAGGTGGTTGCCTGGATCTGGAAATGGCTAAAAAATTAGGTGACCCAAGAGCTGATAAATATATAAAAGATGCCTGTGAATAAATACGATCCTGTGATCAGGGACGCTCTGAAGTAAATGGTGCACATATTGAAAAACGTCCCGTAGAATTTATTCCCGGGACGTTTTTTTGTTCTTTTGAATTTTGTTATCTCAACTCAACCATTCCACCACCTATCCTATAACCGCCGTTATAAATAGTTATGGAGTACGTTCCTTTTTCGTATTCGTTTTCTTTTTTCCATTCTACGGTAATGTTCTTTACCGGTTCGTTGGTAACGAGCGGTATTTCTTTAAGAACCGTATAATTTAACTTTGTGCCATTGCTGGATGTAGTTGACCCGGAGCCTGAGGCCGGATCGCTCAACAAATTACCTGATGGGTCTTTGATTACCAGGTATAGTTGTTTGGTGCCATTTTCAGCAATTCTGTTTTCATCTATGTCAAAATTTATTTTCAACTCATCGGCTCTCCGGGCGCGTTTGGTATCCTTTTCTCTGCCGGATCGCTTGATATGTACCGCTGTAAGCTGGATGTTTGAAGCATGTAGCACAGAACCGAGTGCGAGTATCTTATTATACTTAGCGAGCAGTGAATCTCTTTGGCGCATCAGGTCGTTTTTGTCATTTTGCAATGCACTAAGACGCTCTTCATAAGATTTTGTATTTTCGTTCAGGTCATTTTTTAAAGAAGCGATAATCTTTTTGTCGGTTTTAATCTCGTTAGCCAGTTTCTTGTTATTACTGATTAGGTGGCCTGTTTCCTTCTGTAATTTTGCTATTTCCAGGTCTTTTCGCTGTATCATGCTATCGAGTATGGCGCTTTTTGTAGCGTCGTTATCAATCTGTATACGAGCCGCATTAAATTGCGATTGCAACGTATCCTTCGCTATCGAGAGAGAATCAATTTTGTTTTGATCCTGACTTTGTGATGCGGTGTTACTCTTGCAGGATAGCAGGGCGTTCATAATAAGAAAAACTGCCGTAGCGTATAGAAAAATGGCGCGTGCTTTTTGACGCAATACATTTCCGGGGAAATTATATTTTGGCTCAAATTCAATTTGATTATTCATTGTTTTTTTGTTTAGATGAAATTTTATAAAAACCATGCCATTACATCACCTTATACATTTGTGTGGCTGAATGGACATATTGTGCTGGTTCGAAAGCATCGTCAAAAGTTGATTTTAGCTGCGTAAGCTTATCGTCGAGGTTTGAAACATGGGTACCTATCTCTTTATTAGCCTTGTACTTTTGAATGAGGGTATTATATTTATTAATATGATGTTTGATGCGATAAGTAATGTCTCCATAGTGCATTTTGAGGCTTTGGACATCCATCAATTGGTAATAGATATTTTCTTTCCAGTCTTTTGGATCTTGTTTCTTCATGTTCAAAACATACTCAGCAGCTTTCTTTCGCAACGTAGTGAGGTATAGGTACCTTTTACTGGCATCACTTTGTCTTGTAAACTCATTAGTAACCTCATCGCGGTCTATGCTCATCATACGGAGATTCTGATTGAGCGCAGTATCATAATATACCTGCATTTCTTCCAGTGAGCCTGTTATACCATCCCATTCATTTTCGATGAGATTTTTATCGGTAGTGAATTGGCTGAGTGTGGTGGTAACGGCAAACATTTTTTCGGCTTCCTGTTTTAGTTCACGTTTGTTATGACCGATGGAGTTGACATAATCGGCCATACCTGAGAAAAGCAGTTGCGAATAAGCACCTACTATAGGTATCCCAAAAGATATATTGCCTGTAGCCCCAATAACATCAGCTACAGCTTTTTGTGTGGCATCATGCTCTTTTACTTTGTCAATGTATACCTTAAACTTATCGAAGCCTATGCGGAAGCCTTCATAATTGACCGGGTTGCCGGTTTCGGTGAGTGTATTAAAGAAGTCTTTGGTAGCATGGAACAATATTAGCGGCTTGATCTCGCGATCCATAGAAACGAGATTGATGATTGCAGACTGGTAATTGGCCTCATAGACATTTATTTCATTTTCTTCAACCGCCTTTTGTTTTTCTTCCAGCACCTGGACCCTTTCTACAAGCCGGTCAATTCTTTCTTTTGGGTTGCCGGTCATTTTGATCAGGCTGTCGAGTTTGCCAACACGGCTATTGAGTTTCAACATTGTGGAGTCAAAGAGCCTATTTTTCCGGTCAAGGTTTTGCTGGATATCGTTCATTATCTTTTCCCGTACATTTTTCTCTGAAAGAGCGCTATCTGTTATCCCCGTGCTTTTAATAGTAATGATATTATTATCGGTATGCGTACCATCTATTGTAAGTGCATTTACGGAAGCGAGGGCATTTTTATCAGTGCGAGTGCTGTCTGGACTAGCGGTGCATATATTATGGACGGTGCACATAACGAGACAAGCGGCTATGAACTTTTTCATAATAGTAAATTGAATTATTCCCAACTATGCCAATGGGTTACCGGCATAATGTTGAATAGGATGAACAAAATTTATTTCTTTCTCTTAAAATGGGGGAAATTAACATGCTGTGAAACCTCAATGCTTATTAATGCACTATGCAGGCAGTATGAGCTATTATGATAAGTTTTCGGGAGGGCCCCTTAGCTTGAATAATAAGAAATGTTGTGTAGATGTAAAAGCTGTGTAGCGCTGTTTTTTTACACAATCGGCAAAAACGTTAGGAATGAAATGAAATGCTGTGGTGTAATTGAAGGCAGGGCTTTCACCTCCTTTATACCTAACCTTTATCCAAACTTTGTTATTTATTTGTTTGGCAACCGGGATAGTTTCGCGGTCATTGACTTTCAGAAAAAGAGCAAAATGATTGTGTGAATGCTTTAAAGCTATACCAGTAAAACTTTTATCGTTATTACTGAACAGTGACAGTAACAAGATCAAAAAGAAGACCGGTATACTTTTTCCTTTGGTCATTAATGAATTTGCAGCATAAAAGTAGGTAGTTTGAAATAATTTACGATATTTCACAACTTATAAAATTGTTAATATTCCATTTGGGGCTGTTGAAGCGGGATGCTAGGGGTGAAGAACGTATAAGCGGGTGTTTAGGGCAGGCTGAAAATAGCTTTGCTGTTGAATGGTGCCATCGCAACAATGCCAATAAGTAGTATAACTGCTAAGTACGAAAATATTTCCCCCAATATTTATTCCATTTCCCTTTTGCCGGAGAGTAGGTAGATGACTGCCATGCGGATGGCTACGCCGTTTTCGACCTGGTCGAGGATGATGGATTGCTTAGAGTCGGC
>CAIRZD010000476.1 GCA_903882965.1 uncultured Bacteroidota bacterium | reverse complement strand
GTATTAAATCCAGAATTTGGCGCAGTAACGGTTTGTTATTATTTTTACTACGTTTGAATAGCCCCATATTTTTGTGTTTTGGTCGTTCTTAACCAAAGGTATGGCCGCTATTCAGGCAAAAAAGTTTCGGATAGTTGTGAGAGCTAATACCAAAACATTTAGGTGATTGTCCGATAAATGAGTATGGAGTTTGGGTTTATTATCCATGGTCGACCCGATTGGTTCATACGTTAGGCGAAAAAGAGTTTATTGAAGTAAGAACAAACAGGAACAAATACAAAATCACTGATAACGAACAGTCCGTCCTTGCTACCAAAACTATTGGGATCGTTGGTTTGTCAGTAGGCCAGTCTATTGCACTTACATTAGCAATGGAGCGTACTTGTGGTCATATCAGGTTGGCAGATTTTGATACGGCTGAGCTAAGCAATCTCAACCGTTTGCGTACGGGTGTACACAACCTGGGGTTAAGGAAAACCGTAATCGCAGCAAGGGAAATAGCGGAGATAGACCCTTACCTTGACGTGAAAATATTTAATGAAGGTCTCACCGACGATAACATCAATGATTTTTTTACCAAAGATGGCAAACTGGATGTCCTTGTAGAAGTATGCGATGGTTTGGATATCAAAGTAATAAGCAGGTTCAAAGCCCGTGAATTCAAAGTACCTGTGGTGATGGACACCAATGACCGGGGTATGCTGGATATAGAACGTTTTGATCTGGAGCCAGACAGGCCAATATTCCACGGCCTTGCAGATGACCTTGATCCTAATAAAATAAAAGGACTTTCTAACGAAGATAAAGTACCTTATATTCTTAAAATGATAGGTGCAAAAACAATTTCAATGAGATTAAAGGCATCTATGATGGAAGTAGAACAATCGATCAATACATGGCCTCAACTTGCATCGTCGGTTGTATTAGGTGGGGCATTGACTACTGATGCTTGTCGTAAGATATTGTTAGGGCAAAACCATGAATCAGGAAGGTATTACGTTGATTTTGATGAAGTTATAAAATATGACGAGATTGAATCAAATATTCAGGCAAATAGATCTTTGTATGATGGGCCTCCTGAACTTACAATAGATGTCATGCGTGGGATCGCAGGTAAATACAACTCGCGTGATATCGCGGGTAAAGTGAGTTACGATAAAATAGAAACTATAGTAAAAGCAGCCAGCCAGGCGCCTTCCGGCGGGAATGCGCAGCCCTGGAAATTCCTCTATAATAATGACAGGCTATATATTTGTCATGATGAACATTACTCCTTCTCTTTGTTGGATTTTAAAAATGCCGGGTCTTATATTGGTTTTGGAGCGATGCTCGAAAATATCGAGATCACTGCCGCTTCGTTAGGGCTTAAAGCAAATGCAAGTGTTTTCCCACTAAACGAAGACCGCAGATTAGTTGCTGTAGTGTCTTTTGAAAATGAGAATTCTAATAACCCCTATAAATATCTTTCGCCGGTAATCCCATTAAGGGTAACCAACAGGACTAAGGGCGATAAAAGAGTGCTCCCTGAAAAAGATAAAAACGATCTGATCTCAATAGCCGCAACTATACCTGGTGCAAGATTACAATTATTTGAACAGGAAGAAACTATTGCTTCATTTGCAGAGATATTGACCAACTCAGAAAGAATACGGTTTTTGCATCCGCAAGGTCATTATGATACCTTTGTAAAAGAATTAAGATTCACAACTGAAGAAATACTCCGTACATCAGATGGCCTTGATATTGACACACTCAATATGAGCGTAAGTGATAAAGCTGCCATGCAGATAGCAAAGGATATGTCTGCAATCAGTTTTCTGCATAAACTTGAAAAAGGAGAGGCTTTTAAGAAAATATCGCGGCAAGGAGTGATGAGCGCGTCTGCAATTGGTGTTATGAGTATGGATGGGCACGATGCGATCCATTTTTTACAAGGAGGCAGGGCTATGCAGCGAGTATGGCTCGAAGCAAATAACCGGAATATTTCATTGCAACCAATATCGCAGGCCATTTTTATGATAGAGCGATATTTGGGGAATGGGCAGGTAGATTTTAATAAGTATGAACAGGCAGAAATTCATAAAATTCAAGATAATCTTTCCGGATTGCTAAATCTTGAAAATGGGCGTTATCCTGTTTTTATATTTAGACTATTTTACGGTGTAGAACCAAAAGAAAGAGCTTTAAGAAGACCCCTTGATAAGATATTATTTGTAAATTAGCCTTATCATTAGTTTTTGGGCGGGGGGTATAAATTTCAATGTTGCTAAAGTGGTTAAGATAAATTCACAGCAATATTTTGGGCTAGATAAATGATCAACATCAGGGCTTTCAGGGCTATTGAAGATTTAGATTCTTGCAG
>CAIRZD010000475.1 GCA_903882965.1 uncultured Bacteroidota bacterium | reverse complement strand
TCTTTCTGCGGATGTCCTTGATGAAGTTTTCTGTGGACTGCTTTTTGTTTGATTCCATGTTTACATTTTTTGTTGGTTAACAATGGAAACACTATCTAAAGTTATGCTGTTTTTAGTCCACTTTATGCTGACGATTTACAAGGATCCTGATTATATTATACCGATGCAGATAGACAATAGTAAAAGAGCTAAAATGTTATGGAATAAGCTAATGCAAGGGTTTTCATAGATGCTTATCTACTTATAACGCTGAAAAATATCAAAGTACCTGTCAGATTTTATGAATTATTCAATGCCAAAAAATAACCTGGGAGCTTACTTTGCTCAAGGATCCTTGAATTAGCCTCATCAAACGCCACAAGAACTGACGGGAAAGGGGATGAATCGGCTTGCTCTCCATCGGGATAATGAAACTTAACCCGACCCTTTAAAAAAAACAAGCTACAGGCATTAGGGAAAATAACATCCTGGAAAACCTTGGTATCTGTCTTAGCAAATACCAGAGCAATTGAGTTTTTATGTGCTGCACATTTTTTTAACCAACCGTATGATTCGGAGCCTGGAGGAAAGCAAAATACCCTACCGTCCCAATCCTTTCCTAATCCGTTTTCGCTGGTCGTTATTACTCTGCCTGCACAAGACCAGGGGGCATTAACAGGGGCGCATACATCGCATTCAAACAGCCCCAATTGATCGGTAATATACTTTGGTACAATCCATTTATTTGTTTCATTTTTTGTCATAAATATTCAAAGGTTTAAAGGTTTATTGTAACTCATGTCTGTTGATGTTGCCTGCATCGTTCCTAACAATTGATTCACCAGATAATTATAGAGCTGTTCGTACTGTGATTGAGTAATCAGGATTTTTATAAAATTTGCTTTCTTCATTGATTTCATATCTCTTTACTATAAATAGCTTTATTCTTACCTTTTATTCTTCGTAAAATTCTTTTCTGTTTACGTTCATCTTTCCGCTGCCAATGTTTATGCAGGGCCACTGACGTTCTTTTTCTTCTCTCCTCTATGCTTACCGATGGAGTAAAATCTATTTTAGCACCAGACCAAAGGAGAGATTTCAGGTTTGGCTGGTAACCAGTGAATTTTACACCTTCCTCCTGGATAATGCGATATACACTGTCTATGTCATTTTTCGTACAAAGCACGGCATCGTGAACCGTAAGGAACCATATATTCTCTTCTATCAATCTCGCTGCTATTTTTCTAATCACAATATTACTTTCCACTTGTTGTAAGTGCCTTGCAGCATCTTCATAAGTATCATTTTTAAGTGTTTTCACATAATCCATATAAGTTGGAAACATGTCCGTCAATGCCTTAAAGTATTTCGATTTTCTTTTAGGGTCTTTCTGGGAAAAAATAGGCATGAGGATATTGATTTTATTTTTCCTCAAATCTTCATCGCTTAATTGAAGTTTTTGATTTATAGACCTATAAAAGTTACCAGATAATACGCTGTTTATAAACGATGTTGAATCGGGAAATTTATCGTTAGCCTGGTAAAGGTTGGTGGTATTAGCTTTCATTTTCAAATAGGCTTCAAACCCTTTTATTGAAAAATATAACTGGGATGCGCTTATATCAACACTATGAATTTCTTCTCCATCTACCGACAACGCAGGGCGAACTTCTTTTGCTGCTCCTGTAAGATTGTGGTGTAACCTACCGTAATCATCTGTTTCAATGTATATATCCAGATCATTTTGTGAAACAAGTGATTTGATGAAATATTTATAATATGTTTTCACAAATGGGTCTATTTCTCTTTGGGTTATTTCATTAGCATACTCGGTATCAACCCTAATCCTTTTAAGATTCTCCCTTGTTGCATCTTTGATTTTCGATATTAAACTATCGTTTTGTACCATGCTTTTACCCATGGGATTCCAACGCAAAAGTTCAAGGGAGTGAACATCATAATCTATATCCATTCTTAGCCCATACCCTTTGGTAAATTCTCCCGATAAATATGATTCCCTTACCTGCACAAGCTTTATTTTTTTCAGGCAGTCTATGACATCTTTATAATTCACCCCACCTGAACGTCCTAAATTATCTTTAAGATAAACAGCTTTTAAATTTATCAGCTCATTACTTGCATCCCCAACTACCCCTTCAAAAAGTAACTTTCTGTGAAGGGTGTATATGATATATAGCATCTTGTCAATCAGAATTTCGTTGTTGGAATATTCTGTGAGTTCTGCTTCAATTAATTTTTGTTTTAAAGAATCCCTGGTTATCGTGTCGGGAACCCTTATTTTGTACGTGTTTTCCATGTTAATAATTTTAGTAAAAAATAAAACAAAGTCAAGTACCCTTCGCATAACCATAACCATTACCCATTAAGGCTTTTAACACAATGGGGAAACATTATGGAACATATATAAATAGAGAGAAGGAAGAAAATAGTAAATAGATTTATTGAAAGAACTCTACCACATAATATTTGACATGATATGCTTTAGTAAAGCTAAGTGAATCATTGTTCAATTTTTATTAGCTAAACATACCTGTTCGTTCTGACATAAGTTTCTTCTTTACTGGTTTTACATTGTGTTCAAGAGAGTAGTCTTTTATCATTTCCCAAATCATATCATTTATCTCTTCAACGAGATCACCAACAAACTCTGGATGGGGGAAATTCTTTTCAAACCACATCATCAGGTGGTTTTCTAAGGGGTAGTTTTTAATGTACTTCAGGTACATATCGAACTCTCTCTCTTTTTGTTCCCGTAATTTTTCAGCTTTTGAAACTTTCGGTTCTGATGTCGTTAAGTTTTTTTCTTTTATGGCTCTTTTGCTTCCTGTTGCTTGTTTGTTTACAACTGCATTGTTTTGTGTTAAGCCAGAGCTGTGATTAGCGGACAATTTTATTGTTTTTTTCATTTTTTTTAGTTTTAGTTGTTAATAATATTTTGACATAACTATCCCAGCGCAATCATTAGATTGTTAATTTTAAACATATAATTGTTGAGATAATTTTACTCGCTTACATATTAAAATAATACAGACATTGCAACCACTTCCGCAATATTTTTGATCTTATCTCCGATTTTAAATCTATAAGAGTTTGATCGTTTTGTTGCACAAAGATACAAAAAGACTTCCGATAAAACAATAGCCATAAACGCTGTAAGTCAATACTGGCGTGCATTTCAGTCATTTTTGGTTTAGCTAAACGGTAAATTACTATGGTTTAGCCAAACCAAAATATTAGCTTAATTACCACGAATATACGCATCTGGATATTGAATATTCAAAATGAAATGACAAATATAAATATTTCAAAAAAATCAGATTTTTTTTGAAAATAAGAGCGATTTCATTGTTTAAGCAGAGCTAAATACCAATTATGGCAATATTTTAGAACTTATCAAAGATGCCTAAACCAAATAGAGCAAAGTCATATTTTACGGGATCGTTTGGGTCTAATTTGCGTAAACTGTTATCCAATTCTGTAACAGCTTTAGCATCATTTTGCTTTCTGTTTAACAATCCTAATTTTCTGGCGATATTACCAGAATGAACATCTAAAGGACATGATAATTGTGAGGGCTTTATTTTTCGCCATAATCCCAAGTCTACGCCACGATTATCGACCCTAACGAGCCACCTAAGGTACATGTTGATCTTCTTTGCTGCGCAGCCTTTAAAAGGGTCGGAAATGTGCTTTGTAGTTCTTTGAGAATGTGGAATTTCAAAGAAGATTTTTTTAAATTGATGAATTGCTGGTTGAAGACTTTCCTCAGTTGCATATTTATTAAAGACCGTTTCTAATCCTCCATGAACTTGATACAGATGTTTAAGGGCTTTGATGAAGGATTTTAAATCCTCCTGATTAAAAGTTCGATGAACAAAGCCATTAAGTCTTTTTAACTGTTTAGCATCATGTGACATGACAAAATCAAAAGGGGATTCACCAAGTAGATCAAGCATTTTATGACCATTCTTAACTATTATTTTCCGATTGCCCCAGGATATTGTGGCTGCTAAGAATCCTGAAATTTCAATGTCTTCTTTTAAACTATATCTATGAGGGATTGAAATAGGATCATTCTCAATAAAACTCGGTCTATTGTATTGATCTACCTTCTCGTTCAGAAATGCTATAATTTCATTATCAATATTGTTAGGCTTTATTTCCATCTTACAAAGGTAGTTTTATAGTTGTTGTACTGTCTTTGGATGGTAAATATATACTACAACAATTACCTGAACCTACATATTGATACGTTTACAGGCAGAATTTCGTTCGGGTGTTGCAATATGTTTTTTTGTCCGTTCAGGATGTTCTATCGAAAAGAAGTAATTGTGAAAATGAATAAGGGCCTGTTCCACAGTATCTTCTTTATAATACTTTGCAGAAACAAAAGCATCTTCCAGGGAATCAGATCTGCTATAATGATATTGCAACAATGATATAAAGTAAAGAAGGTCAGTTGCATTAAAAGTCCGGTGTGCAAAATGAACGAATGGTTTCAAATCACTATCCTTATGATTCAGTATAAAATCATGTGGCTTATTATCCATCCAAACCATAAGTTTTTTGCAGTTATTAATTATTGTAGTGCGGTTGCCCCAGGCCAGTACCGCTGCAAATAACCCTGATATCTCAATATCCTGTTTTTTAGAAAAGTAATGAGGTATAGAAATAGGGTCTTTCTCAATAAAAGAAGGTTGGTTATATAATTTTACTTTCTCATCAAGAAATGTTTGTAGTTGTTCAATGTCTTCCATTATTCTAAAGTAATGATAATCTATCGTTAGGCAATACACAATAGATTGTGTTTTAAAACACCTCTCCTATATTCACAAATAAGCCACCCGAACCATTTAATCCGAAGCCATAATCAAGCGCTATATTGGTACGTGAAAACTTGTCCAGCTTCAATCTTATGCCGGCACCCCATCCGGGAGCTATAGTTTCAAACTTGCCGGATACCTGTTCTGTAAATGATTCAGCATTAGCAAAAACTACGCCTCCTAATAGTCCGTTATTCATTATCCCAAAACGGTATTCACTTTCGGCATAAGCCATATTATTCCCTCTGAAGCGACCAAGAATATAGCCCCTGCCGGTATTGCTATATGGATCCCCTCCGGTATTAGGCATCATCAGGTATGGGGCTTGCCCACTTAGGGTAAGCCATTCATAGGTCCAAAAAGCAAGTACATTCTCAGAGTTTGCAGGAAGCTTTATATATTTACGCGCATCCACTACCAGCGACCGCCAGCTAAAGCTATTACCTAATGATGTTACATTGGTACGATATATAACATTTAGGAAGTTACCCTTTTCAGGGTTGACAGAATTTTTTCTTGTATCATACAAAAAATTGAAAGTCAGACCAGATGCGAATTCTGAACTATGCACAACTTTATCGACTTCATATTTCTCAAAATCAGTTCCTCCTATAGGCGGGTTTACCTCTTCTAAGTCAAAGAAATAATCCATGTTATACCCTATTCCGGCATACATATCTGGCCGTATTTTTCTAAGTATTGTCGTATGCAGGCGAATCGCTGAATAATCTATCTGGTAGCCGTCACCTATTGTAGTATACCCGCCCAGTCCGTATGTGTAAGAAGGAAATTTTACATAACGCCAGTCAGTTATTATATTGTATTTATCGCCTTCGGTCCATATACTCGTCAGCAAGGGTAGTATGATCTGGTTGCGGGCTGTATACGTAAAACTGGTAACCATAGTAGATGTGTTAGCATCCGCATTTGTACGGAAAACTGCATTGCCCGCAATCAGTCCTGCAAAACCCGTAGCAAGGGAATACCCTGCAGCAGGTACCACAGATACCCGAAGTTTAGTAGACACATCTTCGCCGGTGTCTACTCGTTTCGTTACTTCCTTATGCGTTATATTATGCCATAGATCGCCGGCCAGATCTTTAAGGTCTAGCAGATCTTTATAAGTTGGCTTTATACATACAGTATCATTACAAATAGAGTCAATAACTGCATTTAAAGAATCTTCAGCTATCGTTAGGGGTATAGCATGGTTAATTATTTGTGCACTGCCCTTTTGTGTAAGAAACAGACAAAACAATATTGCAGCAAACCGGATTGCTATTTTCAACTACGAAGAGTTTTTATGATATTGTAAAATGTTGCCTGTATCTGATAAGACTTGGATTAAAGGCAAAGGTTAAATTCTAAATCTTAATATAATCCTAATTCCATATTATTGCCATATGACAATTGGCGATTAAAGTATTATGTATACAAGCTTATTATAGCTGTGGGAGAATAATAAAACAGGACTTCTTCCTGACGTTTCATGCTTCACAAAGGCATTCTTCTTTTAAAATCCGGTTTAAGCCAGTTTTTTAGCTTCACATAGGGTATAAATAAGCATATTTCCCCATCATCCTCCGGTGCTATTACACCCGGGTAATAGCAGAAAGTAATCCCCATGCCGGTAGTATAAATATTGTCCGAGAGTGGGATATCAGTTACTCTTAACTTTTCTGTGAGCGCACCCTTTGTTATCCCAAATGTTCTTCTGGCTTCTTCATTCAATAAAGGAGAGAGTTTAGTACCGTCTACATCCATTATATCTTTTAATTGCCACAGCTTTTTCTGTTCCAGGTCTATGCAGGCATACCTGCTCCTGAAGTGGCTGCCCATCACACCTCCGCCTGTACGGTCAGATTCTCCCAGTTGGAGCACCAGCATTCCATTGTTATTGTATAATACTTTTAAATGCCTTGTATGCTCAAAATTATATTCCCAGTCTTCATGTGCTTCCCGGTCTATTTTCATATCTGCCAGTAGCTTCTCAAAATTGTCAAAATATCTTTTGTCCTCCTGCAAAACATAATCAGTGATATTGTTTACGTTCGCAAATTCACCACCTAAAAAATGAAGTATTGACACACGCAAAAAATCAGCCTGTTCTTTATTCATTTGTGCAGCCGGTTGCACCAGTTCATAAAAAGAGGCAGCAGTAACATGTACCACTCCTTTACGCACTTCTTTAGAATCACCCTTTACTAATATATCCAGCGGATATGCTCCGGTTGGATAATCCTCCTTCAGATCAATATCACTGGCGCTCTTACCATCCCCGCTCGTCCACTTCCCTTTTGCTGTACCGTCTTGTATATGCAATTGCCAGCCATCCTTACCTGTACTATCATCGTCTTTTGCTCTTTCTGCAGGGTTACTTTCAGTAAAAGCAATGTCGCTTATATTCTGGCTACTACTTCCGGAAGGAACGAGATTAATTATTATTCCTTTATCAATATAATAATAGGTGCCTTGTATATTCTTACCGGAGCATTGTATGTTTACCACCACAGCTTGCCCGTTTACAGTACCTGTATATCGCTTATACCACGTTTTTTTTAACGCATTACTTTGTTCGTTATGTTTATTGTTGTCAGAATCAGTATTTTTACAACCAACATATGATAAGCTGATCAACAAAACCAACAACAATATTTTTTTTGCCGACATACAGTTTATTTATAAACAACTAAAATAATAAAAGAAAATCACAACATTGTATAAATAAATAAAAATGCTCAATATTAACTTCCATCCATTTCCCATCTTGACCACGGAGCGGTTAGTATTAAGGCAAATGACCAATGGTGATGCTAATGAAATTTACTTTCTCCGTTCTGACGAAGGGATGTTGAAATATGTAGGCAGGCCAAAGGCTCAGTCAATAGATGAAGCAATAAAGTGGATAGAGATGGTCAATGATGCGCTTATTAAAAATGAAGGAATTTGCTGGGCAATAACATTAGAGAACGAGCCGAAACTCATAGGCAACATCAGCTTCTGGAAAATAGACAAACAACATTACCGCGCAGAAGTTGGTTATGTACTACATCCTGGCCACCAAAAAAAAGGCATTATGGATGAAGTGGATATTCCGCGTAAAGTGACCCCTCTTTTCCTCGCCAAACTGACCCACCATAGTTAATCCCAAAAATGAGTGAGTTATTTAGTTGCTTCACTGTTACAAATATAGTTTACTTAATCTGTTTCATTTGTGTCATTAT
>CAIRZD010000474.1 GCA_903882965.1 uncultured Bacteroidota bacterium | reverse complement strand
TACCTTGTTGCCATTATCGTCGTATTTATAGGTTGTTTCCTTTGTTATGGTGCTATCACCTTCATAATATTGCTCTTCAACCATATTGCCCTTCTCATCATAGCGCCAGGTAGTTTTATTTAAGATCACATCTTTATGTTTATCTTTTTCTACGGATTGAGTATAATTGATTTCTTTCGTTTCATTATCATTAGCATCATATTCGGAGCTGGTTCTCAAAAACAAGCTGCCGTAAGTATCATATAGCTTAACTGATACCATATTCCCTCTTTTATCGTATTTGTAAACATTGGTAAAACCAGTACTCCCGTCGGGATTGTAACTGTCTTCCTGGATCAACAATCCACTGTTGTCATAAGTGAAAACAGATCTGGTATCAAGAGACCCATCGGCATTGTAGGTATATTCATTTGTTTTATTCCCCAGTTGGTTGTAGTTGTAAAGACTTTTTGAGTTTAAAATATCCTGCTGTTTTCCATTTACCTTTTTCAGCTTATAGCTATATTCAGTAAGGCTTTTTACTTTGCCTGTTAGCTTTTGTTCTGCCAGGTCATTAACAATTTGTGCAAAAGAAATGAAAGGATGTGCAGATGAAATAAATACAATAAGGGTTGTTATAATGAATTTCATCTGAGAGCAATTAGCCTTTTTAGTTGTTGAATGCAAGTTTATTAAAATTCTGGTAATGCAAATTTGATAACGTTTATTAGGGTGTTTTTTTTGATATACAGCAAACGTCATACCAAATAACGGGTTATTTAATAATATTCAAACTCTCTTGTAGTAACTGTATATTGATTATCATTTTTATAAGTGATGCGTTTTCTCCAATTCCCGTTCTTATCGGTATTTTGATATTCATAGGAAGTGGTAAATTTTAAACCATGATGAGAATCGTATTCCTTTTCTTCAATATTGTGGCCCTTTTTATCGTATTGGTAATTGGTTTTGAGATATAGAATGCCAAATTCATTTAGACAGTCTTTGACCACTTGGTTACCTTTCATGTCGTATCTTGATTTTGCAGTCATAAATAAGATATTTTGTGGGTCGTAGTTGTTTTCTTCTACCTGGTTACCCTTCATATCATATTTGTAGGTGGTTCTCACATTTAGTGATCCATCTGCTTTATATCGTTTTACGTCAATTAGCTTGCCATTGCTATCATTATAATTAAAAACAGACTTCGACAATAATTGATTATCAGGAGAATAGGTGTAAAAATCAATTTCATTACCGGTATCATTAAAATTGCTGATACTTACCCACATGAGACTATCTTCGGTCGCATTGAATTCTTTTTCTGTGATTTTTTTTATTTCACCTTTTAATTTTTGTCTTTCCAGGTCTGCTTTTACCTGTGTGAAAGCATTAAGAGTACACAACAGGAACAATATGGTTAGTAATAGTTTCATTTTAGTTTTTGTGCAAATGTGCTGTTTATTTTATTTCCATTAGAGCATTTTCGAGCAGGGCAAGCATTTCAGGTATTTCAGTTTTTATACAGGTGCCTACACTCAATCTATACCAAGGCGAATGATTGCCTGCGCCGAAAGCATAGAATGGTACTACCGCAAGTTTTGCCTTGGTGAGCAGGTATTCTGTGACATCTTTTTGTGTTTCAAGAAGTTGACCATTTACCGATTTCCCCGCGAGGTCTATTTGTATGGTGAGGTATATGGCTGCTTGTGGTGGGATACAGTCGACAGGTAAGCCGTTTGCCTTCATTTGCATTAATCCTTGATAAATTGTCTTTAGCCTGTCTTGCAGCGCACTTTTAAAGTTAGTGAGATACTGATCAATGGCTTCATTTTGTGTTAAAAAATTAGCCGTGGCTTTTTGTTCGGCCATAGGAGCCCATGCGCCAACATGGCTTAACAAGGCTCTCATCTTCGCCAACACAGGAGCTGGGCCCAAAGCCCAGCCAACCCGTACACCTGTGGCCGCAAATGATTTTGAAATGCCATCCACGAATATGGTATACTCTTTCATTTCGGGGCGGAGTGCTACCGGGTTGTAGTGTTTTATATTATCGTAGGTAAGCAAAGAATACATCTGGTCAAACATCAGGTATAATTTCTTTGTCTTGCCGGTACGTTTTTTGTTCTCTTCAATGATTAGATCACAAATGCCTTCGAGCGTGTCTTTAGACATTGTAGTGCCGGTGGGGTTTTGTGGGGTACACAAGCACAATAATGTGGCACCTTCAATATGCTTCCTGATATCCGCTATGGATGGCATGAAGTTGTTTTCAGGGTACGTATCTATTGTGCAATGAATGCCATGGTTCATAGCGGTGTAATGATTATTGTTCCATGAAGGAACTGCATAGATCACTTTGTCATTACTATCTACAATTGTTTTAAACACAGCATATATTAGTGGCCGGCCACCAGATGCGATTTGCACCTCCGCAGGGGTGTACTTAATGGATTCACGATCTTCAATAAACTGGACTATAGCGCTGCGCAGCTCGAGCAAGCCATCGGCGGGCGGGTAGTTGGTATACTTTTGCTTATAGCAGTTTATGATCTCCTCCTCCAGCAATGTAGGAAGGGGGAATATTTCAGGATCAAAATCTCCGATAGTATAGTTATATATCTTCTCGCCCTGCTGCACCCGTCTGCTTATTTCGTTGCCCAGCTTTACGATTTCAGAACCGATAAGGGACTCTGCAAACTGACTTAATGAACTCATATTGCCAACTTTTTAATGAAGAAAAGGTAGTACAAATTACCTTAAAAATTTGAAGAATCACATGATACTGGCAAAGGGTTAAAACAAAGGTTTCATGATTATTGCCCTTTGTTGCGAAATATGCAAGAATATTTTACAATGTTAATATTCTCAGTAAGAAGAAAATACAATCATTCTTATTTAATATAATATCAATACCTTTGCTGTCAATGAATAAAAGGATCTATTATATTCTTTTCCCAATTCTCGCGATGTTATTCAGTATCGCTGATAGCCATGTGGGTATTGAGTATAATATTGCTTCCGGGACAAAAGCATCTTCAATACCAGGGATCGCAAATTTTTCAGCTGCGCATGCTCATCCATTTTCCAGCAACCTAAAAAAGCAAGAGCACAAAGTAAATATTAACGCTATCCGCATAAAAGCAAAACATGATGCTATAGCGATAAGTATCTTGACTTATTGGGAGCTTGGTGTTCCATTTATTTATTATACTAAATCTTATTGTGGCTCACACAATTCTTATGAGCTAAATGCTCATCTCCCGTGTTATAATTTAAGAGGCCCTCCTTCATTGATCTAATTATTGCCAGATCAGGATTATTTCATTTTAACGGGCGGTTGCCTGCTCAAATCTATTTTATGGAAAACAAATTATCCCGTTGCATAAGTATGTGCCGGATTTTTATTCTGCTATTTGTAGCAATACCGTTGGGTGGACGGGCGCAAACGCTAAACATTTACGATGCGGTAAACAAAACAATCGCTAATTATCCTTTGCTGCAGCAAAGGCAGGCTGAGGTGTCAGCAGGTAAGGCGCATTTAACTGCGGTAAATGGGAACAGGCTACCTTCATTAATATTACAGGACCAGGTGTCGATGGGCACTGATAATTCATTGCAGGGCGCATACTTTTCATTAGGTATTGTGCCATCCACCCCGGGGAGCTATAGCAATGTGCAAAGCAGCCCGAATGCAGGCAATGTAGCGATCTCATTTTTGAAATGGGAATTTTACACTTTCGGTTATTATAATGCACAACATAAGGAAGCAAAGTCGCAACTGGCAGTTAGCGAAGCCAACCTGAACAGTGATAAGTACCAGCTTACCGAAAACATAGTATCGCTATATCTTGACTGGCTAAAAAAATACCGGCTGTTACAGATACAAAATGAAAACATGCTGCGGTCGCAGGTGATATTTACAGCAATTAGGGCTACGGTACTGAGCGGGTTAAAACCGGGTGTAGATAGTAGTACAGCCAGTGCCGCATATGCGGATGCGCGTATTAGTTATTTACAGGCTCTGGATAATTATAATTATGACCGGATTGCAGTTGGCACTTACGCAGGTATATATTCGCCGGAGATAGTGCCGGACACTTCGATTATAACGCCATCATTATTACAAAACATGGCATTTGTTCAGCAAGTAGACAGTGTTATATCCAGTCACCCGATCCTTGAGGTATACCATAAACAGTATGAGCAACAGTTGGCTGCAAATAATACGATTTCCAAAGAGTATTTACCTCGTTTTGGTATCGACGGTGCTGCATGGTCACGTAATTCGGGCATATCATATAATGGCGCTTACCCTGGTGATTTGGCAGATGGTATGCCTTACAACAGATCTAATTATTTATTTGGGCTGAGTTTAACCTACAACATCTTTGATCTGAAACACCGACATGATGCTTTAGCTGAAGGGAAGTATCGTGCAGATGCTACACAGAGCGCCATGCAAATGCAGCAACTTAATCTGAATACAATGTTGCAGCAGGCCAATTCAACTTATGCATCCACTGTTGAAAAACTAAAAGAAATACCGGTACAGTTATATTCTGCACAACAGGCTTATGGACAGCAGCTAGCGCTATACCGGTCTGGTTTAAATACACTGATCGATGTTACGAATGCGCAATATGTGTTATTGCAGGCGGAGACCAGCTATGTGAACATGCAGGATGAGTTGTTGCAGTTACTATATATACGTGCAGGGCTAGGTGGGCAATTAGACAATTTCTTACAAAAATTTAAACGATAATTCATGAAAGGTTTAATAAAAGCAGCGCTTAGAAGGCCGATAACAATACTGGTACTTGTATCAGCAGTGTTTTTCGGTTCTTTTTTGGCCATTAATACCATCCCGATAGATATTTTTCCGAAACTTAATTTGCCTGTTATTTATGTAATTGAGCCCTATGCAGGTATGACACCGCAACAGATGGAGGGTTTTTTTTCCACCCGGTTATCAGATCAGTTTCTTTATGTTACCGGAATAAAGAACATCAGTAGTAAGAACATACAGGGTATTAGCATATTAAAACTGGTATTTTTTGAAAAAACTGATATGGCAGAAGCAACGGCACAAGTGGCTGTGCAGCTAAACCGGGCAATGACTTTTTCCCCCCCGGGTGCGCTACCCCCACAAGTGATACGGTTTGACGCATCGTCATTGCCGGTAGGCACATTGGTGTTCAGCAGCCCTGATAGAAATCTGGAAGAGATACATGATCTTGCGGCAACACGTATCCGGCCAATGTTTTCTACAGTGCCGGGGCTTTCGGCGCCTCCGCCAATAGGTTCAAACCAGCGCACAGTAGTAATAAATATTGATCCGAATAAATTAAGGAGCTATAATCTGACACCCGATGAAGTGGTTTCTGTAATGGCACATAACAATATTACTGCGCCATCGGGCACTATAAATATTGGTAACAGCACCTATATGGCTACTACCAATGCACTTGAAGGCAGTGTGCAGGCTTTTGGGGATATTCCGTTACGGGCAGATAACCTAAATACAGTATTTCTTCATGATATAGCTACAGTACAAGACGGGGCAGATGTTACCACTGGTTACGCACTCATTAATGGTCGTCGATCAATATATATGCCTGTTGTGAAAACCCCGGATGCATCGACGTGGGAGGTGGTGCAGAAATTAAAATCAAAACTGCCGGAGATGCAGAGCCTGCTGCCGGATGATGTACATATCAGCTATGAATTTGACCAGTCGGTATTTGTGATCAACTCTGTAAAGAGCATTATTTCGGAGGGTGCTATCGGAGCCATCCTTACCGCTTTAATGATATTGCTTTTTCTTCGCGACTGGCGCAGTTGTATCATCGTCGTTATTACGATACCGCTGGCTATTTTCAGTGCTGTTTTTTTTCTAAAGCTTGCCGGACAGACCATCAATATCATGACCTTGGGAGGACTGGCCTTAGCCATAGGGATTCTTGTGGATGAGAGTACGGTGACTATTGAAAATATACACCAGCACCTGGAAATGGGCAAAAGTAAACGTGTTGCCATTTTAGATGCATGTGAAGAAATAGCATTGCCGAAACTACTTATCCTGCTATGTATATTGGCCGTATTTGTACCAGCAGCATTGATGACAGGAGTGCCGAGGGCCATGTTCGTACCATTATCATTAGCAGTGGGGTTTGCAATGATATCCTCGTTTTTATTATCTCAAACACTTGTGCCCATTATCTCTAACTGGTTGCTGAAAGAAGATATGTACCGGCACCATCCCGGGGGGATGCACGAACAGGTTGGTTTGGCAATGGATAAAGAGGAAGTTTTGCAAATAAATGATTCTATTAAAAGAGTGGAGAAAGGAACTGCAGGGAATAATTTTTTTGACCGGATAAAGACCCGGTTTTTATGGACACTAAGAAAAATTGTCAGGAAGAAAAAACGAAATGTGAGTTTGTATCTTATTATTGTTTTGGCGATCACCGGATGCTGTTTTGTATGGATAGGGAAAGACCTTTTACCGAAAACCAACAATGGCCAATACCAGGTGAAACTCCGCCTGCCTGATGGTACTCGCCTTGAACGGACTGAAAGCATGATGCATGATGTACTGCAACTATTGGACAGTATCACCGATAAGAATGTAGAAATCAGTTCGGCATATGTAGGAATGATGCCGCCTAATTATGCTACTTCTAATCTTTATGTATTTAACAGTGGTTATAACGAAGCTTCCCTTGAGATACAACTGGATGAACACTTTAAAATGGATAAAGACAAATTTCAAGAGCTTTTTCGTGCTAGTGTGCATAGCAAGTTGCCGGATGTAAGGGTTTCGTTTGAGCCTATAGAATTGACCGAGAAGATGATGAGCCAAGGGGCGGCTACGCCAATAGAGATAGAGGTGGGAGGGAAAAACATGCATGATATTGAAGATTATGCTAACAGGCTTGCTGAGGGGCTGAAGAAAGTGTCCTTTATGCGGGATGTGCAGATCAAGCAGCCATTGAAATATCCTACGGTGAGTATTATACTGGATCGCTATAAGATTGCTCAGATGGGGCTGAAGTTGCAGGATGTATCAAGGTCTGTGTCTGATTTTACGTCGTCAAGCAGGTACACGGAAAAAAACCTATGGTTGGATACTAAAAATTCATACACCTACCAGGTACAGGCTCAGGCGCCACAGTATATAATGAGCAATATCAGTGATCTTAAAGAGATACCCCTGGAGGTGGGGCAGGGAGGTGTTTTATTACAGGATGTTGCTACCTTCCAGATAGATACACTGCCCGGTGAATATGATCGTAATGGCCCCCGCAGGTTGGTAACAGTAAGTGCAAATCTTTATAAAAAAGACCTGGGAAGTGGAACGAAAGCAGTGGATGAAACTATTAGGTCATTGGGCGTATTACCCAAGGGATTGGTCGTTGAGGTAAAAGGTATGTCGAATCTACTTACGGAAACACTCGGCAGTTTGCAAAGCGGGCTGCTCTTGGCTATTATTGTGATTTTTCTATTGCTTTCTGCCAATTACCAATCTTTCAGAGCATCGTTTGCAGTGATTTCTTCGATACCTGCTGTACTACTTGGTGCGATGGTTATTTTATTGCTAACCGGCTGCACACTTAATCTGCAATCGTATATGGGAATTATCATGTCAACAGGCGTGTCTGTGGCTAATGCATTATTGATAGTCAGTAATGCTGAAAGGCTCCGGTTTGAGTATAATAATGATGTAATAAGGGCTGTCACTGTAAGTGCATCCGTGAGGTTGCGGCCCATACTCATGACCAGCCTTGCCATGATAGTAGGTATGATACCTATGGCCAGCGGTATGGGTGAAGCCGGAGACCAAACTGCACCACTGGGTAGGGCGGTTATCGGAGGGCTTATTGCCTCAACGTTTGCATCTTTGTTCATAGTGCCGCAATGTTATGCATGGTTGCGAGAGAAGTCGACATTGAAATCACCATCATTATTGCCTGAAAAGCATGGTCGGCACCCGGCGCAATAAGAAGAATAAGTAAGCGCGTAAAATAATTGGATATAACAGTTAATAATAAAAATCATGGCGAAAAAAAATAAGATAATAGCCGCATTTGGAATTACTATAATTCTGTCATCTTGCGGGAATAAAGAAGTAGATAAAAAAGTAGCAGATCATCCTGCGGCGCATATATATAATACTATGGTTTTACAACCCCGGCAGATAAGTGGTAGTGTACAGTTGCCCGGTGTGATGCAGCCATTCCAGTTTGTGCAATTGTATCCTAAGGTCAGTGGCTTCGTAAAGTATGTGCCTGTAGACAGGGGCTCAATTGTAAAAAAAGGCCAGGTATTGATAACACTTGAGGCCCCGGAGATAGAGCAGGGCGTAGCGGCAGCAAAGCTAAAGTTTACGCAGGCAGAGGCTTTGTATATTACCAGCAAGGATAGGTACCGCCGCTTACTTGAAACCAGCCAAACTCCAGGCACGGTTTCCCCGTTTGACCTTGAAGCAGCTGCATCAAAAATGCAGGGCGACAGTGCTACAGCACAAGGAGAGTATGCAAACTATAAAGCACAGGAAACCATGAAAAATTATCTTACGGTTACTGCTCCTTTTGATGGGGTTATTACCGAGCGCAATGTGCACCCCGGCGCGCTCGCCGGCCCTGGTGCTGAAAATGCAAAACCCATGTTGGTATTGCAGCAACTTTCTATGCTGCGACTGGTGGTGAACATCCCTGAACAATATGTTACCCAGGTAAAAGATGGGGATAAAGTACATTACAAGATAAACGCATTGCCCGGACAAATTTTTACGGGTACAATATCCAGGTCTTCAGAAAGCCTGAGTAATAATTACCGTTCGGAAACAATAGAGATAGATGTGCCGAACCCCAATGATAAATTTAAATCGGGGATGTATGCTGAGGTAGTATTGCCAACCAGCGGTTCAACAAATGCTTTTGTAGTACCCAAATCTGCTATCGTTACCACAACTGAACGGAAATATGTGGTAATAGCAGACAACAGCACTGCCAAATGGATAGATATATCTGAAGGGAACCAGGGTAATGATTCAACAGAAATATTTGGCAATTTGCATACCGGCGATGAGATTGTTACAAATGCAAGTTACCAGGTAAAAGAAGGGATGAAATTAAGATAATAAAGCCGTTGTTGTTTGATCGTAGATATTGTGAAGACTAAATCAGATTGCTAAAGTATTTGTATCTGGTGTCATTCTTTTGTTTCCAGTTTCCGGTAGAGCTTGCCGATCGTAAGGCCCTGAACAGTTATGGAGAATACAACAATGATATAAGTTATTGCAACGAACTGGTCGCGAAACATCTCTTTTGGGAGAGAAAGCGCGAGGGCTACAGAAAGGCCGCCGCGAAGACCACCCCATGTGAGTATGGTTATTGCATTTTTGACAAAACGGACCCTGCGGCGAAGAAAAGTGACAGGTATAGCAACTGAGACCCAACGGGCAAAAAGAGTAATAACGATAGCTATCAGGCTAATGATAACGATGCGGCTATCTGTTTTTATAACTAACATTTCAAAGCCTATGAGCATAAAGAGTATGGCGTTGAGCATTTCATCAACCAGCTCCCAAAATTTGTCGAGATAATCTTTTGTTATCTTGGATACGGCTAGTTTCCTCGCTTTGTTGCCGATAACTATCCCTGCAACTACCATTGCAAGCGGGCCGGATATATGGAGTATATTGGCAATTAAATAACCACCCATTACTATAGCAACGGTAATCATAACTTCTATTTCGTATTTGTCAATAGAGCGAAGAATGTAATAGCCCCAACGACCCAGGAGGAGGCCAAATAGCAATCCGCCACCGGTTTCTCTGATAAATAAAATGGAAATATCAACGACCGATAGTTTATCGACACCTGTTTGGGCGACCTCAATAATAGTAAGGAAGATGACAACAGCTACACCGTCATTGAATAAAGATTCTCCGGCAATCTTTGTTTCTAAAGAAACAGGTAAGCCGGCACGTTTGAGGATTGCCAATGCAGCTATCGGGTCTGTAGGGGAGATGAGAGCTGCAAACAAGAGGCAATAGATGTAGCCTACATTCATGTGAAACAAATTGAAAACATAAAAAAGCAATGTGCCGATAAGGAATGTAGAAATGAAAATTCCGATCGTAGACAAAGCGATGATAGGAAGACGTTCTTTTCGCAGATTGACAGCATCTATATGGATGGAGCCGGCAAATAGAAGGAAACTGAGCATGCCATTCATGAGAAGATTATGAAAATCGACCGAGGCAATGAAGCTGATTAGCGGTGCTGATATTTTCGGAAAATAGTTATTGAATACTGCAAGCCCCAATGATGTGGCCAGAGATAAAACCATTATGCCTATAGTAGGTTCCCACTTGATATAGCGAAAGTTGATGTATGCAAATACAGCTGCAAGGCAAATGATAAATGTAAGTATTTCGTATGACTGCATTTTTGGTGCGCTAATGGTATACAAAATAGGCTATATACCTGATACTTCAAGGGGATATGCAGTATTTGGGAAAGTAGAAGTATAATAAACGTAGATCGGGTGTTTTTTGTAGAAATAAATAATAATTGAGTATGCAGCGAAAATAGGTTACCTTCAATGTATTCCCATTGCAAGCCTCTTTACTGCGTACTAAAATTTCAGCATACACAAATCTGTTTATGACAATAACACCTGAGTTGCAAAGCAAATTCCATTCTTCATTTGCCCGAATAATGAAACAAACCTCACCTGAACTCCAAAAGAAGTGGGACGGTAATATAGAATGGAGAGATATGAAATCATATCCGCACATTCAGCCGGAAATAATTCAGGCTCTGCCGGAAGGTGCAAAGCATGCTTATGTTACATTGTTAAATAAGCTAAGCAGAGGCGTGATTTAATGTTGAAAGTTAAAAGTAGCCTATAGAGCCTGTAGAGTACATGGAGCTAGGGCATATAAATAAAAAATGGCAACAGAAAACGAAGTATTCAGAAAGATTAAGGAAATAAGTACAAGAGCCGTGCATCCAAGGCCACTGATAAATACAGGTGATATTGCGCAGGAACTTGGCTTGTCGAGGGAAAACCTGATCCCATTGCTAGCGCAATTAAAACAATTGAAACTGGTGAATATTATTGACCCCCAATCAATAACCATAAGGCTAACATTACTTGGTACTGTAGTGAAGCGGGAGAAGTGAAAAATGAAAGTTATCTGTTTATATAAAAATCCCCGGCACCTTTCCGGGGATTTTTATATTGATATTTATCTGCGCCTCCAACGACCGCGCACCCATACTTGACCGCGGGGAGTTTCTCTCCAGTGTCCCTGAATCCATATCCAACCCGGTTGAGGTGGTTCTGCCCAATGGCCGCCAACAAAAACATAAGCGCCTCCTCTTGGCTCCCATTCTTCATCTATCCATACATGTCTTGGACTAGGGCGGCAATTCGCTCATAGTGTGGTATTGGAGGCCTTACACCTACCACAACTTCCTGAGCATAGCTGTTGCTACTATAGACGCCGCACGAAAGCGCCATAAACAAAATAAACAGGATTTTTTTGATGCTTTGCATAGTATTTAATGTTTTGGTGATGATATTTAGAGATAAAAACCATGCCAAAGTTTAACCATAAAAGATGATAAATTGTTGTGAAATTCTTATTTACTATATAAGGAATCAACTTTCATCTTATATTAGCATTATGGCAAGGGCAAAAAAGAAAAAATCACATCTTGGGTTGTATGTATTGCTTGTTATAATTGCTATGCTATTATTGGGTGTATATAAAATCTTTGGGCCTAATACGGGGAAATTGATACAGGGCGAATATTTATACATTCATACCGGGGCAGATTATGAAAAAGTAAAAGCGGCACTAGAAAGCGGTGGGTTTGTAGCTGATATGACCAGTTTCGACTTTATCGCTCAGCGGGTAAAAATCCCTGCCCATATACATGCGGGCAAATACAGGATCAAAGAGGGGATGAGCAATTTTGATATAATAAGACTCTTGAGGTCTGGCAAACAGACTCCGGTAAAACTGGTTATAAATAAATTACGCACAAAAAAAGATTTAATATTGTTGCTATCCAGCAACTTGGAAGCCGATTCGAATTCTTTGCAGCAGATGATGCGAGACAAAACATATTTGTCGGCTTTTGGTTTAGATACAAACACAGTAATGTGTGGCGTAATGCCCGACACATACGATTTTTTCTGGAATACATCGGCCGACAAAGCATTCAGAAAAATATATAAAAATTACGCAAGATTTTGGGATGATGCCCGAAAGCAAGAAGCTAAGAAACAAGAGCTTACACAACAACAGGTAATCATAATAGCGTCAATAGTTGATGAAGAAACAAATGTTAATGATGATAAGCCTAAAATAGCAAGTGTGTATATGAACAGGTTACAAAAAAGGATGAAATTGCAGGCAGATCCTACGGTAAAGTTTGCGGTAGGGGATTTCACTATACGCAGGGTTGCCGGGCCGATGCTGGGCAATACCTCTCCATATAATACTTATATGTACGAAGGACTGCCACCGGGACCTATATGCACGCCATCTGTCAGCTCAATAGAGGCAGTATTACAAGCTCCCAAAACAAGCTACCTGTACTTTTGTGCTAAAGAAGATTTCAGCGGGCGTTCTAATTTTGCGTCAACTTATGACCAACAGTTAAAAAATGCACGTACATACCAGGCTGCTCTTGATGCAAAGGGAATACATTAAAATTTAGTTAAAAATTAAATGTCAAGATCGAGCTTAGTCCTATGATTTTGGATGTGCCCTGAATTAACATACACTGCACATATTGTATTTTTACTTTGTTTAATTGGCTGAATTACTTTTGAATTTTATACCTTTGCGGCACATTTTAAAACGATCTTTAATTTTAATTCTACAAAATGAGTACAGTAAAAGTTGCCATCAATGGTTTTGGCCGTATAGGCCGCTTAGCTTTCCGGCAGATATATAATATGGAAGGCATAGAAGTAGTAGCGATAAATGACCTGACAAAGCCAAACGTACTGGCACACCTGTTGAAGTATGATACCGCACAAGGCCGTTTTGGGCAGAATGTGACGCATACAGACAACTCAATTGTGGTAAATGGTAAAGAAATAAACATATATGCACAGAAAGATCCTGCGCAAATACCATGGGGGAACCATAATGTGGATGTGGTACTGGAGTGCACCGGATTTTTTACCGATAGAGAAAAAGCGGAAGGCCATATAAAAGCCGGCGCTAAACGTGTGGTTATTTCTGCTCCTGCAACAGGAGAAATGAAAACAGTAGTATTTAATGTAAACCATACTATACTTGATGGTAGTGAAACTGTGATCAGTTGCGCTTCCTGCACCACTAATTGCCTCGCGCCTATGGCTAAGGTGCTGAATGATTCTTTTGGTATTGTTACAGGTTTAATGCTTACTGTGCATGCTTATACCAACGACCAGAATACTCTGGATGCACCACACCCTAAGGGCGATCTCCGCCGTGCACGTGCTGCTGCCGAAAATATAGTTCCCAATTCTACAGGTGCTGCAAAAGCAATAGGTCTTGTACTGCCTGAACTGAAAGGTAAGTTGGATGGTTCTGCACAACGTGTGCCTACAGTTACAGGGTCACTTACTGAACTTACAGTTATCCTGGGTAAGAAAACCACCGCTGACGAAATAAACGCAGCAATGAAAGCAGCCGCAAATGAAAGCTTTGGTTATAATACTGATGAGATCGTGAGCAGCGATATAATAGGCACTTCTTTCGGATCACTTTTTGATGCTACACAAACTAAAGTGATGACGGTAGGCGACCATCAATTAGTGAAAACAGTAAGCTGGTATGACAATGAAATGAGTTATGTGAGCCAGCTTGTGCGCACGGTGCATTTCTTTGCAGGGTTGATCAGCAAATAAGATAATAGTTTATGCTCTAGCAAAAAGCCTTCTTTATGAAGGCTTTTTGTATTTTTGCTGATTCAGTGATAAGGATCAGATCCTGAAGTTTATAAAATGCATTGATTTGATTTAAAAACATAATTATCATATTGTAGAATTAATTTAACATGTCAAAATTTTCCGCACACAATTTCAAAGGCCAGAAAGCGCTGATACGCGTAGATTTTAATGTGCCTATTAAGAATGGCGTTATTTCTGATGATACCCGTATACGCGGGGCGTTGCCTACCATAAAAAAAGTACTTGCTGATGGCGGCAGTGTAATATTAATGAGCCATTGGGGGCGCCCATTGAAAGATATAGAAAAGAAGCCGAACCTTACATTGGCCGATTTTTCTTTAAAACCGGTCGTAGCACACCTTGCAGAATTGTTGGGTTGTGATGTGCAGTTTGCAGATGACTGTATCAGCGATAGAGCATTTCAGAAAGCCAAAGACCTGAAACCGGGCCAGGTTTTATTACTTGAAAACCTGCGTTATTACAAGCAGGAAGAAAAGGGAGATAAAGATTTTGCAGAAAAATTATCGAAGCTGGGAGATGTATATGTAAATGACGCTTTTGGTACAGCACATAGGGCCCATGCATCTACTGCTATCATTGCACAGTTTTTTCCCGGTGATAAAAAAATGTTTGGATTACTGATGGAGGGTGAAGTGAAAGCGGCAGAAGAGGTACTTCATAATAATAGAAAACCATTCACTGCTATAATTGGTGGGGCAAAGGTGTCTGATAAGATATTGATCATTGAAAACCTGCTTGAAAAAGCAACCGATATTATTATAGGTGGAGGAATGGCTTATACTTTCTTTAAGGCGGAAGGCGGGCAGATCGGAAATTCTCTTTGCGAAGATGACCGCTTGGATATGGCAAGTGATCTGCTTAAGAAAGCCGCTGATAAAGGAGTTTGTATACACTTGCCGGCAGATAGCATAATTGCTGATAAATTTGCAGCAGATGCTAACACCTCATCTGCCTTGAGCAATGAGATTCCTGAAGGATGGATGGGGCTTGATATAGGCCAAATGGCAATAGCTCAATTTAAAAAGCTCATTTGTGAATCAAAGACCATTTTATGGAACGGGCCTATGGGGGTTTTTGAAATGGAAAAATTCCAGCATGGCACAAAGGCTATTGCTGAGGCAGTAGTTGAAGCAACTAAAAATGGTGCATACTCATTGGTAGGTGGAGGTGATAGCGTTGCTGCAGTAAATAAATTTCACCTCGCTGATAAAGTAAGCTATGTATCTACCGGTGGGGGAGCGATGCTTGAATATTTTGAAGGCAAAGAATTACCCGGAATTGCTGCTATTAAAAATGCATAGCTTTATTGATATTACTTTAAAAAAATAAGAGCCCGCATCGGGCTCATATTTTTTTTTAAAAGCGTGACAAACTATTACCTGATAAGCGTTACGTCGCCTTTATATACCTTGTTAGTACCATCTGGGTTACTAAGAATAATGAAGTAGTTATATACACCCATATCCTGGGGTACACCATTAAAAGTTCCATCCCAACCTTGCTTTGAATCTCCACTTGCATTGTGGTATACCAATTGCCCCCAGCGGTTGAAAATACTGAACTCAACCAGTTTCTGGTAAGTGAGATTAGCTAACCTGAAGATATCGTTCAATCCGTCATTGTTAGGAGTAAAGCCTGATGGAATGATAACAGGATAAGGGTTAATAATAGTAATGGTAACCTCGGCGGTGTCCCTGCATCCCCATTGGCTACTACCAACTACCATGTATACTGTTGAATCTTTAGGCGCAGCGATAGGGTTATTGATGTTAGGATTATTCAATGTGCCATCATCAGGGCTCCACCAATAGTATAATGCACCATCTGCATTTAACTGTATACTCGATCCATATTGTATAGCAGTATTAGTCGTGACATTTGTTAGTATAACCGGTGGATAGACCTTTATATCATCAGTAGAATGGCTGAAACAATTCGCAAGATCATATTTCACAGTGTATACCCCTGTATCAGCATAGGTAAGGCCGGAGATCGTGAGGTTATTTACAGTTTCGGAATCTCCGTTAGGGAAATACCATTTGTAAAAACCGCCCTTTGCGGTATCTGTAGCTGTTAAATACAAAGTCTGGCCAATACATAATGGCTCATTGTTGGTAATGACCGGAGGAGGTGGCGGCGCTGGATCCGTTAAAAGATAAGAACCTATAAAATTTGATAAACAGCCGGCTGGAGATGTTACATAAATACTATCATAAGTGCCGGCAGTCATGCCTGTAGTCATCGAAATAATATTTGATATATCAGGTGTTATTGTAAAGCCGTCTGACGAGCCATTGTGTTTATAGATTACATCATAAGAGAAACCTCCGGGTGTAACAGAAAAAGTAATCGTTCCGTCCCAACCTAAACAAAATGTTGGATTAGTTTGGCCTATATAGAAAATTGACGGAACCGGATTAATTACAATATTAATAGTATTGAAAGAACGGCAGCCCAGGGCTGTTGTAACGGTTACAGTATACACGCCACTCTCAGTCGTTGTTGCCGGATTAATAACCGGGTTTTGCAATGTTGAGTTAAAACCCAGTGGCCCATTCCATTGATAACTAACGCCGGCAGTTGCATCTGTAGCCGTAAGATTCAAACTGCTGCCGGCGCATAGTGGTGCATTGCTTGTAATAACAGGAGCCGGTGGATTGCTGCCTGAAGTAAGCACAAATGGCCCCTCACTATTAGATATACAACCAAAAGCATTTGTGAGTGTAAAGCCGGAATAGGTGCCTGCGCTAAGCCCGGTAACAACAACATTACCACCGGCATTAGCAGTTACTGTTGCCGTTACAGCACCCGGGTCTGTATAATGCAAAGTATATACTGTGCCAGGTGTTAACCCCGACAATGTAATAGTGCCATCTGAGCCATTACAAACAGTAGGGTTAGTAAATGTTGAACTGGTTATATCAGGCGTAGGGTTGACTGTAACAGTAATTATTGCAATACAGCCGGTGTTTCCATAAGTAATTATAGTGGTGCCTGCTGCAACGCCTGTTACTACGCCACCTGCGCTAACGGTAGCAACGGCAGTATTGCTGCTGCTCCAAATACCACCCGGGGTAGCATCATTGAGTGTAGTTGTAGATCCCTGGCATATAGTTGTTGTACCGGTTATAGCTACCGGGAGTGGGGTTACGGTTACGACTGCATAAGTTTTGCAGCCTGCTGCAGTAGTATAAGTAATTGTTGCAGTACCGGCTGAAACACCATTAACAATACCTGTATTTAGGCCTACTGTGGCAACAGCAGCAGTACTGCTGCTCCATGTACCGCCGGCAGTAGCGTCTGTTAAATTTGTAGTATTGCCAATACACATTGACAATGTGCCTGTTATCGGACTAGATGGGTTAACGGTAATAGTTTTGGTGCCAGTTGCAGTATTTGGGCAAGCATCAGTAATTGTTAAAGTATAGGTAGTAGTGGTTGCAGGGCTAACTGTAACCGGTGAGCCAGCAAGAGGGCCGGGAGCCCAGGAATATGTATACGGTGGTACGCCATATATGCCGGTGCCGGCAAGCACAGATGTAGAGCCAGCACAAATAGTAGCAGGTGTGGCGGTAATTCCGCCGCCCGCAGCTGATAACTCAACGGTATGCCCGATAACGGTAATGATAAGTGGTGCGCTTCCTGTAACATATGTGGTAGAACATGGACCAGTTGTATTCCAGTTCTGGTAGAAATACATGGTAATGTTAAGTGGGATAGACGGACATGAAGGGGCAGGGAGGCAAGGCTGCATGTCGGTAAAAATAGAGTATGTAGCCCCTCCTGTTGAAGTACATGTGCCTGGTAGTGGGGTCATACATGACCAGGAAAGGCCGCCGGCAGCCGATCCGGGGCTTCTGCAGGTAAGGCCGCTCATATAAAAGCTGAAGCCAACATATTCCATGCCAACTGTTGTGGTTGTATATGCGAATGAGAATTGAATATCTGTTACCGTGCAGCTAGGTGGCGTCATAGCTGCATTTGCATATGTGCAGCCCACCCCGGCAGTCCAAAGTGCATTGTATGTTGCGCCATTAATAGGAGTAGTTGTAGTTGCGAGCGTTACAAGCGGGTCAATAATCACAGGGTATGCTGCTGCTGGTTTATTGAGGTAGCTCCCGGGCAATGCAATATCAAGCGTATTATTTTCACCAAGTGAATACTCAAGTAATTTGGTTGTTTCTTTTACATTATTAAGTTCAAACACTGTAGCAATTGAAATAGTATATTTTAATGTCCCCGCATAATCTCTGATCTCGAGTGAGCCCAAAGTATGTTTAGCCCCGTCAGTTGTGGCTAGTAACAGGTTTTTATCTGTTTGGACATGATCCCTGATTAATAATTTGCCATCGGCATATGCTGGCATGGCGTGATTGATATGGAAACTTGTCTTTACTGCACCACGTGAGGTATGCATTTCAATGTCTACCCCAGGCCATGCATTTGTTACATATACACCTTCATCCCCGGCTGTATGGTTTGTCCAGTTTGCAGCACCTAAAGATGTTTCTGACCCATCCTGTTTAGCATAGATAAGTTCCAGATTATTATTGAACCTGATCCTTTCCCCTGCCTTTCCTAAAGATGAAAATTTGTCGGTAGCATTAATGATTACAGGAGTGGGCTGGGCTGCGGCTGCGTATATTCCTTTGTGTTCATTATCAGGTTCAAGATTAGTGGTTATAGTTCTCCAGTTTCCGGCGGCATCACGGTAATGCATAGGCATTGTAGAGGTCTGTACCATCACTTCTTTGCCACCATCTTCACTTATTCCTTCTTTTTGGAATGTTTTTGTGGTCTCTGTACGTTTTCCAATTAATTCATAACAGTTGTCGCATGGGGTCCCAAGGAAAAGTAAGCCGGCTTCCGGATGGTTTTCATATCCTGCATTAGCTGTAGTTGCTTCTGCACTATGGTTCTTAAAAGGTTTAGTAAAAGACCTATAATTCAGCGGGGTGGCAGTCATGGCATTTTTCGCCATAACGGATTGAGATGTTGATTCGTTTTGCTTTGTTGCAGAAAGATTATTTTGGCTATTTCCGGATAAAGGGGTATGGTATTTACCCATAACCCCCTGCCCAAATAAATTAACGCAGAGAAACAGGCAAATAACAGTGAGTATACTTGATAGCGGTGTAATTTTATTCATATTCTAACTTTAATATAATTAATCAAAATGACGGCATTATAATAGACGCTGTTTTCATCGAAAACGTTGGTAAATTATCGCCATTAATTATTAGCAAAAAAATTGTATGGTAAATTTAATGTTTGTAAACTTAATAAAAAAATAATGGAAAATATTCTTGAACTTTATTTTAAAATACAAATAATATTAATATTTTTTCTATTGAATTGCAATAGCTAGTGAAGTATTTTTAAATGATTGCTATTAAAATACTTTCTAAAACAAAACAGAAAATATTGGAATCTGAAAGCTGCAACTGCTTAATGTATTTTTATTTGCAGACTATGTAATTAAGGCATTTCTTATGCCAGTATTTTAATTTCCCATTTTTATATCACTAACAATACTACGTTTGCCTGATGGAGTAATGGAGATGGTTTTAAGATGTATGCTTTTGTGCTCAGGGGGGGTAAATAAAAGAGGTGTTTTGTATTCCAGGTCAGTTTCGCGTGGATTGTATCCGTCAATAGTGTAATAGATTTTAGCACCATCGACCGGGGGACTCAAAACTACATTTATCTTGTCTCCGCTAATTGTAGTGTCATCTGAGCCATAAGCAATAGGAACCCGATAGTCATATCCTTCAGCATCGAGTTTTGCCAAATGTTTTGTAACGCGTTGCTGGGAAAAGTTTTTATAATCTTTATTTCCTTTTGGTGTCCATGCCACTTCTGAGAGAGCGAACATGCGCGGCAGGATCATGTATTCCACTTTTGATGGAGTAGTCATGTATTCAGTCCAAACATTTGCCTGCACACCGATAATATGTTTTTGCTGTTCAGATGTGAGTGCAGCAGGAACAGGATCATAAGCATATGTTTTGGCCAGGGGCGCATTGCCGCCTATAGTTAGCGGCTCTTGCGGTGATTTGCTTTGTGCATGATCAAAATACAGGCCACCACTGCCGGGCGTCATTATAACATCATGGCCCAATTGGGCAGCAGCAATACCGCCGCCCTCGCCGCGCCAGCTCATAACTGTAGCATTAGGTGCGAGACCCCCTTCCAATATTTCGTCCCATCCGATTATCTGCCGGCCTTGTGAATTGACAAATTTTTCGATCCTGCCTATGAAATAGCTTTGTAATCCGTTTTCGTCATTCAGATTTTGATCGCTGATTAGCCGCCGGCAAAAGTCTGATTTTTTCCAGGCAATTTTCGGGCATTCGTCGCCGCCAATGTGAATATATTTTCCGGGGAATAATTCCATTACTTCTCTCAAAATATCATCGATCATTTTAAAAGTTTCTTCAGTAGGGCATAATACATCATCAGATACACCCCAGGTTTCTCTTACTTTATAAGCCTTGCTTGGGTCACAACTTAGCTCGGGATATGCAGTAATTGCGGCAAGTGAATGGCCGGGCATTTCTATTTCCGGTACAATATTTATATACCTGTCTTCGGCATAATGGATAATATCCTGCACCTGGTCTTGGGTGTAAAACCCACCATAAGGTGTATTGTCATATAAATCTGAATCAACACCGGCGGCCCTGCCGATCTTAGTTTGTGCACGATTACTGCCAACTTCAGTGAGTTTGGGATACTTCTTTATTTCAATACGCCAGCCCTGGTCATCAGTGAGGTGCCAATGAAAATTATTGAGTTTATACGCCGCCATAAGGTCAAGATACCTTTTGATAAAGGGCACATCAAAAAAATGACGGGCCACATCAAGATGCATACCTCTATATGGGAAGCGTGGGTAATCTTTTATTATAGCGCATGGAATATTTGCATAACCCGGGCTGGTGCCATGTATCATTTGAATCAATGTTTGTATGCCGTAAAACAAACCTGCCCCTCTGCCCTCAAGTATTACCTGTTGCCCATTTATCTGCAGTTTGTAGCCTTCTGCAGGCAGGTCGCCCTTAAAGTTCAAGGAGAGGGTTATGGTATTTTTGAGGGAATAATTTTTCCGGTCAACACGATTTATATCCACAACAGTATTTACGTAGCCCGACTTTTTAAGGTAGTCATTAAAATAACGGACAGCCCTGTTATCGGGTGTATCAACTAATATTATTGTCTCCGGGTTAAACTTGAATTCCCCTACGTTTTTAGTCACAGAAACCGGGGCTGGAATAATACCGAGGTAAGGATCATTTTGTGCAAATGCGTGGGTTGAGCATACCAGTAATATCAGCAATAGCGTGTGTTTCATGTTTTATTTTTTCAGGTCAATAAATTGTTTTTCAACATTCCAGCCCTCAATGGAAACCATTGGTTGCATCCCTTTTTGTGGGGTAAAGGAAATATACACCGTTGTGAGCTCGCCGGGCAGAAGCGAAATATAGTTATTATTATAGAAAGCAGGTAATATCCGCTTTTTTGTTTTTTTATCAACGAGTGATATACGGTTAAAGAAAGCCACGGGGTTACTATTATCATTTCGTACGGAGACAGCAATAACACTGTCGGTTTTATAAGCAGCAGTGGCAATAATAGAAGCCTTGTTGAGGGCAGAAAGCCAGGAATATTGGCCTGCGGTATCGGGCAATGTATAAAGATTATTGTCAAGATACCCGTTAGTGGTATCTAATAACATAAGCCTCAGGAAACCACCTTTATTAAAATTCTCTTTGGAAAGTAGGGCTGTTGTATCATAATTATGGATAATAGTGCAGCTATTTGGCGCAATCCGGATCCTCTCAGAAACTTCCTCGAGTTTGCCGGAGTAATTGATGACCTGCATAGTTGTAATAATTGTAACTGAATCAAATTTATTGTTCACCGCTATTACTGATCTGTTTACAGGGTCATACATTATGTGTAAAGGCTTGGCACCCTCACTTAATCCATACATACATGCATTTGGGTCAAGATATACATCATACATCTGGCCGAGCATTGCCGTCCATGGGTTTTGGGTTTTCCAGACAATAATGCCGGTATACCAATCCCACATATGCGCACTGGCGCCTTCTATTAATGCACGGTATTGATTGTAATTAACCAGCTGTGCTTTTATTGTAAAATCCTTTATGCCCTTTGGATGTCCATATACTTCTATTGCAGAGTCATAGCCAATATACTTATGGTATTGCCATATAGAATCTATTTTCCATTTTTTGTTCCCGGTCTCATATTCCGGAGTGATCATATTTTCTTTGGGAATAAATCGTTCAAGTGATTCATAGTCGCCGATACCTACAGAGCCAATTTCAGAGTTGAAAGGAAATGAGTGATGTTGCCAGAAAAATGTGTCGGGTTGAATCGTGTAAGGGCCATCTCCGCTATTATAAGACATGCTATCGTCATTAGAATATTCAAAAAAGAAGCGGGTGCCATCCAGGTGAGGTAATAGTGTGTCGCGCAGACATTTAAGTACATCTTCCGGAGGTCTTATCTCATTACCGCCACACCAGAATGCAAGAGACGGGTGGTTGCGGAGCATCAAAACCTGGTCTGCTAATGATTCGATGAAAAGGTTGTGATCATCAGGATATTTACGACGTGCATTAGTATCTTCCAGTTTCATTGGGTCATCCCAGCGGCCATTACAATCACCCGATACCCAGAAATCCTGCATCACAAGTAGCCCGTATTTGTCGCAGGCATCATAAAACTCCGGGCGTTCAGTTATACCACCTCCCCATACCCTGATAAGGTTCAAATTCATGTCCCGGTGATAGCGGATCTCTGCATCATAACGTTCTTTAGAAAAGCGCAATAGCTCATCAGATAAGATGCGATTACCCCCTTTGAGAAATATTTTTTGACCGTTCACCTGCAATTCCCTGCTTTGCGTATGGGTATTCCATACAGCATTTAATTGCCTTATTCCTACAGTAATATTTTCTTCGTCACTGACTATTTTCCCGTTTACAAGGCACCTCACTTTTAGGTTGTATAAATTTTGAGGGCCATAACCATTCGGCCACCATAGCCTTGGGTTCTCGATTTCCAAATCAGGAAACTTAATGGATGTAACAGCATCACCGGGGTCAAATTCGACCGGTGGCGTGCGTACAGTCTTTCCTCCTATTTGGCACTCTATAATAATTGTTGATTTGCCGATTTCTGTAAGGGAGTTCTTAGCAATATCAACGGTCATTTTAATAATTGCAGGAGCTTGCTTGCCATTAGGCGATCGTTTCCCCGGCACTAGGGTAACTACATGCGTATTCTGAATACTTATTCGCTTCGTTTTTTTAATAATGACCTTGTCCCAAATGCCTGTATTCCGGTCATGCACCGGTTGTATCCAGTCCCAGCCGGCTACATACTGGTTAGTAATGTTGCGTGCTATAGTGCCATCGCCGCCCTGACCGCCATTTGGATTTCCAACAGGATCGGGCGGGTAAACAATTACCGCTAACCTGTTACGTCCATCTTTTGCCAGGTAGCTGGTAATGTTATACTCTTGCCGCAGGCACATACTTTTATACTGCGATTTATTAAGTTTATGTCCATTCAGGAAAACATCACAACTGTTATTTACTCCCCTGAATAATAACGATACCCACTCATCTTTATTCGAGCATTTTTCAGCAAAATCTTTTACAAACCAATAGGTGTAATAACCCCGCCCTGTGACATATATATCCGGAATGAGTTTGTTGTTCATGCCATAAAAAGGATCGGGTTTGAGCTTGTTATACAACAAGGATGTAAGTACGGTGCCGGGTACAACAGCAGGCATCCAGCCTTTTGGCGAAAAATTTCTGTTTGATATTTCTTCGCCGGTATTATTTATGGTTGCTGCGTGGATGCATTGCCAACCCATATTAAGCTCATATCGTTGCTGCGCACATAGCGGGTATGAAATACACAATAACAGAACAATGAGCGCTGTTCTTTTGTTGCAACTTATATCGAAAAATTTCTCGCGCACTATTTATTTAACGATGATTGCCAGGTTTCTGATATGGCTCGCCATCTGATTTTATTTAGTTCACAATGGGTTATATTTTAAACAGCTATTGAGCCTTTTTATTTTATGAACATTATAATTCGCAACTAATTTTTCAGGGCAGTAATAAAATTTTTATCCTTGATTATTACATTCATAGTTAATGGAACCCCATTTGAATTTAAATGAAATTGATCAGCGAAATTTTCCGGATTGTCAATAATATAATTTTCGTTTGTATTGATAAGTATAATGCCTGATTCGTCACACATTTTCTTAGTGACATCAAAAGCATCTTTGTTGTATATCCCTTTATATACCGGCATTTCTACGCATATTAATTTTATATTGTTTTGCTTACATAGATTATTTAGAGATTGTAATTTAGTTTTTATTGAATCATAATACTCAGTAAATGCATTGTATGATTTTAAAGCCCCGGCGTATGAATAAGGGTTTGCGATAGTATCCCAGCGGTGATTGTTTTCTGCAAATCCTATTGTTTCCCACTGTGTTTTTTTATAGACGGAAACAGATTTTAATAATAGATTGTATTTCAACAATGCGTATAACGGAACATATTTTTCTATGAAATTAAAATGGAAATATTCAACTATTGCTTTATCCTGGTCATTGGGTAAAAATGCGTATCTCGAAAAATAGTCCTTGCGCGTAAATTCCTTTTGTACATTAAATGACCCGGCATTCATAAAAGGATCAAAACTTATAAGAACCAATTTAGGCGGAGGGTTATATTTTAAATAATATTCCAGCCTTATCATGTGGATAGCTATATCCTGATGCCCTTCTATTCCCAGGTTTACAGATTTTATACCTAATGAATCACGAAAGAATCTGGGGTCATAAGTGCAATAACATCTTGAACTTCCCAAAAATACAATGTCATTTTTTTGATCTTTTACGGTGTACAAATTATCGCTGCCAAAAAGAGTTTTATTTTTTATTCTTATCGAAATAATTAATTGCAATATTGCTGATACTATAAATAATATTACGAGTAAATTAAAAAGGCGGAATAAGAATTTTTTCATTAGTCTTAAAATTGGAAATAAATAAAACTTGAATTATCATTTGAATGATAAAGAATAGCATAAAACATGATAGTGTAAAAAGAGTATTTTATGAATATATTATTGGGTAAATGGAGAACCCTTTCGCTTTTTCTAAAGTACCAGTCTAAAACAATGAAGGGCAAGACGTATATTAGCAAGAATGATTTTAATTCAGGTGTGGTAAATAAATTATGGGTGAGACAGTGCATGTAATCAAATGCAATGTGCAGCGTGCTTGATCTAAACAAAATGTAACCGATACAGACATATAGAAATGTACAGGCCCAGGATATAAAATCGGCTAATTTTAAAGGTAGTTTTTTAAATATTTTTTTTCTCTGACTTCTCGTTAATGCTTCATAAGCCAGCGCTATGCCATACCATAAACCCCAGGCTATATAGTGCCGGGATGCACCATGCCATAAGCCACTAATTAAAAAAGTAATTATTACTGCGAATGCTATTCCCCATTTAGCCCATTTGCGCAGAGCGAAAACAATAGGGTTGAAAAGATAATCATTAAACCAGGTAGATAAGGAAATATGCCATCGTTTCCAGAATTCGGAAATACTTTTGGAATAATAAGGGTATCTGAAATTAGATAATAATTCAAAGCCTAACAATTTGGCAGTGCCTATCGCAATATCAGAATAGCCGCTAAAATCGCAGTATATCTGAATAGTAAAATAAAAAGCGCCTAAAAATAATGTTGAGCCGGAATATTGATGATAATTTGCAAATATCTTGTCAACAATAGATGCCAAACTATCGGCTATTACCATTTTTTTAAATAACCCCCATAGTACAAGCCTTAAACCTTGCACACCCTGTGCATAATTAAATTTTCTTGGTGTTGTTACTTGGGGTACTAAATGTGTTGCCCTTTCTATTGGGCCGGCAACAAGCAGAGGGAAAAAGCATACAAATACCGCATAATCTACAAAGCTCTTAACCGGCTTAAAATTACCCCGGTAAATATCGATGACGTAGCTCATTCCATGAAAAGTATAGAAGGAAATACCTACAGGTAAGGCTATACTTAAAAAATATGGGTGTATATGAAATCCCATTAATCCACCTAAATGTTGTGTTTCAGCAATAAAGAAATTGTAGTATTTAAAGATGCCTAGAACAAGAAGATTATTAATAAGGCCAAGCACCAAGAAGAATTTTCGCTTTGTGTGGGTACCTTTCTCAATGGCAAATCCAAATGAATAATCTATTAATGTGGATAACATTAATAATCCTAAAAACCTCCAATTCCACCACCCATAAAAAAAATAACTAACCAGAAGTATGAATAGATTTTGAATCTTAATTGTCTTGTTAAAAACAAACCAATATAGAAAAAAGACAACAGTGAAAAAGATTAAAAAATCACTTGAATTAAACAGCATACAATTGCTTGAAAATTACTTGTAATGATTGTAAAATAGAATAAGTATCCTTGCAATGTACGAAATTTTGTAAACAAAATATTTAGGCTGAACGTAGGCTGGTTTTATGTTCCATAAGTATTAAATTGCTCTTTTCACAATGTTGGAACTATAGTAAATCTACGCATTTTGGACATAAGCATATGACACCAAAACAGTATGGAGAAAGTGATGCAATGATCTTGGTTGTTAACGCAATAATTTATTTCTGCCCGGATGTTTAATTAGTTATTCACAGATGATGGCCAGGTTTCGGGTTTCGCGCCCCATTCTTTATTTGGTTTCGCGCCCATCACAAATTCAAGTATGCCGCCTTTCATCAATGTGGCATGATCAATGTATGTTTTACTGTAGGCATCCCCATTTAATTTCACACTTTGTATATATGGATGGTCTTTAGCATTGTTCTGGGTCTTTATGATCAACTGCTTGCCCGCGGGTAGTTTTATCGCAACATTGTCAAACATTGGACTGCCAAAAACATACTCGCCATTTGCCGGGTTAGCAGGATAAAGCCCCATCATGCTCCATACAGCCCAGGCACTCATCTGCCCGCAGTCTTCATTCCCCGCGTACCCATCTGGTGCTGCGTGATACATTGAATCTACTATATAGCGGATCTTTTCTTGGGTTTTCCAAGCAGCGCCAACGAAAGTGTACATATAGGCTATATGATGGCTCGGCTCATTGCCATGGGCATACTGGCCTATTAGGCCACTTACATCAGGTGGGGCACTTTCCCCTTTTACTTTTGAACTTACTGTAAATAAGGAGTCAAGTTTTTTAATGAATTTATCATAACTGCCAAATTCCTTTGCAAGGCCTCTTACATCGTGCGGAACAAAAAAAGTGTATTGCCAGGCATTGCCTTCTTCATACATTGAATTGCCTTCTGTCGATGTGAGGTAAGGATCAAAAGGAACAACCCATTTTCCATCAGCATTTTTGCCCCTGATAAAGCCCGTTGATTTATCAAATAGCTTTTTATATGCCTGAGACCGTGCCATGAATGTTTCATAATCTTTTGTGTTGCCAAGCTTCTTTGCTACTTGTGCTATACACCAGTCGTCATAAGCATATTCAAGAGTTATTGTTACGCTATAACTGCCTTTGTCCTGGGGCAGGTAGCCATATTTTATATAATCTTTTGTACCCCTCACATCTTGCGAAGCGCTTTTTTTCATTGCTGCATATACCCTTTCAGGGTCCAGGCCGGGTGTGTTTTTCAGTACAGCATCGGCAAGCACCGGCACTGCATGATATCCACTCATACAATTGGTTTCATAAGTGCTAAGGTCCCAAACCGGAAGCAGCCCGTTCTCGTCATAAAATGCAAGCATACTATTAAGGATGTCAACATTACGTTCTGGTTGTGTGAGCGTGAACAGCGGGTTAAGCGCCCTGAAAGTATCCCAAAGTGAAAACACAGTGTAACGCTGTCCGTGCTTCATTTTTAGTTTATCTCCGTTTGCATTTTGATATTGGCCGTCTGCATCAGAGTAAAGCACCGGAGCCATACATGTGTGATACAACGCGGTATAAAAAATACGCTTTAGTTTGTCATCAGATGTTTGTACGGTTATTTTGCTGAATTCCTGCTCCCATTTTTGCACAGCATTTTTCATAACGTGAATAAAGTCCCACCCATCAATTTCTTTCAAAGCATCTATTGCTTTATCGGTACTTACTGTAGAAAGTGCCACTTTCATAAAGACAGGCTTTCCCGAAAGGTCAGGAAATATCATTTGTGCATTCATTACGTCACTTTTGCCATTTTTATTTTTATACCGGTCATCATAATAAGTATATAGTTTCTCAAATGGTATTGAAGTTCGTGCAGCAAAATATACGCGTTGCACTTTAGCCCAACCCATGGAGTAGCGATAGCCAATAATTGTAGAATCATTTACTTTTGTGATAACAGATTCTGTTGTGCTATCGTAATTGATCATAAAGCCCATATTAAAGCGCAACGCAGGCTTGCTGCCCACCGGGAAAATATATTCATGCATGCCGCAATGCTCCGTAGCCGTGAGCCAAACTTTGATACCATTATTAAGTGTCACTGTATAATAACCCGGCCACTTTTCTTCGGTTGAATGTTTGAACTTAACCTTGAAATGGGCAGCCGTATCCGGTATCTGGTTGACGTTTGGCATAACTGAAATGTCGCACCAGTCGCCACACCCGGTGCCGCTAAGGTGCATATGACTGAATCCTGCTATCGTGGAGTCGGCATAATTATATCCGCTGCACCAATCCCAACCTTCAGTGCCATTATCCGGGCTTAATTGTACCATGCCAAAGGGCACTGTTGCACCTGGGTAAGTATGGCCATGGCCTCCGGTGCCAATAGCTGGATCTACATACCGGATTAGTTTTTGTGCTTGTGCAGCAATGGTAAAAAAGGCGAAAACTATATATAGATAAAAACACTTCTTAGACATCGTGGTCATTTTATACAACTTAGGATAAATGAAATAAATTTGCTGCTTCAAGATTAGATAAAAGTAGGTTTTTTCTTTTTATAGCATTTACCTTTCTTTCAGGTATAATCAATAGATTTACATTATAGATTTATTTAAATAAAAAAGTCACTTTAAGCACCTTTTTTACCTATGAATAGGCGACACTTTGTAAAACAAACTTCCCTGGCAACAACCGCAATTTTACTGTCAAAATATACAGCGGCATGGGGTAGCGAAAGTAATTTTCCAGTAGTACGTATTCCTCAGGGCGAAAGAAATTTTACCAGTAAGGCGGTAGAAAAACTGATAGCTGAAATAAAGGGGAGTATTGGCAATAAAGAGCTTGCATGGATGTTTGAAAATTGTTTCCCAAACACACTGGATACCACAGTAGATTTTAGCATTGTAGATGGCAAACCAGACACTTATGTAATTACCGGGGACATAGATGCAATGTGGCTCAGAGATTCATCTGCACAGGTATGGCCATACCTGCCTTTATGCAAAGAAGACGAAGATTTAAAGCAACTGATAAAAGGGGTGATCAACCGGCAAACACAGTGCATTCTTAAAGACCCATATGCGAATGCATTCTATAAAAATGAAAAGAAAAAGAGTGAATGGCACTCAGACCATACTACCATGCAACATGGCATACATGAGCGTAAATGGGAGATAGATAGCCTTTGCTATCCTATTCGACTGGCACATGGTTATTGGAAACAGACCGGAGATACTTCGCCTTTTGACGATCAGTGGGCAGATGCTATGAGGCTTGTCATAAAAACATTCAAAGAACAGCAGCGTGTTGATAGTAAGGGGCCATACAGCTTTATGCGCAAGACTGAGTTCGCCACAGATACTCAGCCAATGGGTGGGTATGGATACCCGGTGCGGCCTAACGGGCTTATCTGCTCCGCATTCCGTCCGAGTGATGATGCTACTATATACCCGTATTTAGTGCCAAGTAATTTCTTTGCTTTTGCCAGCCTGGGGCAAATGCTTACACTGGTTGGCGCGGCAAAACAAAATTTTGATACCGACAGCATTGATACATTGATGAACCAAATTGCAACGGGGCTCGATAACGATGCAAAAATTAAGAATGGAAAATTCGGCCAAATGTTTGCTTACGAAGTAAACGGTTATGGTAGCCGGAACCTGATGGATGATGCTAATGTTCCCTCTCTCTTGTCATTAAGCTACCTTATCCCGGCTATGCATACGGATGAAACATACCTGAATACAAGAAAATACATACTGTCTAATGAAAACCCGTTTTTTTATAAAGGTAAAGCCGGAGAAGGGGTAGGAGGGCCACATGTAGGAGCCGACTATATCTGGCCCATCAGCATTACTATGCGCGGGCTCACCAGCACAGATGATGATGAAATAAAAAAATGTCTCAACATGCTGCAACATTCACATGCAGGCACCGGCTTTATGCACGAGTCTTTTCATAAAGATGATGCCGCAAAATATACAAGGCCATGGTTTGCATGGGCCAATACTTTGTTCGGGGAATTTATTTGGAAAGTATATAGGGAAAAACCGCAATTGTTGAATTCATGATAACACTTACTCCTTGTTCTTTGTATCCATAATTATTGTCACCGGGCCGTCGTTAACTAAGGCAACTTTCATATCAGCACCAAATACGCCGGTTGCAACTGGTTTACCCAGTTTTTCCGAAAGATTGGCAATAAAGTATTCGTACAATGGTATAGCCTGCTCAGGCCTTGCCGCTTTGATAAATGATGGCCGATTACCCTTTTTATAAGTTGCGTGCAGGGTGAATTGGCTTACCACTAGTATCTCCCCACCCGTTTCTTCGATGTTTTTGTTCATTAACCCTTGCTCATCACCGAATACCCTGAGCAAAGCTATTTTGCTGCCAAGCCAGTCGGCATCATCATCAGTGTCATCTGTTTCTATCCCCAGCAACACCATAAAACCTATACCTATTGCTGACTTGAGATCACCCTCAATTGTAACACTTGCTGTGGAAACTCTTTGTATTACCGCTCTCATATTGCTTACGTATGATATTATGCAAATGTGCAAATAATCCTATTAACGGGGAAATGATGCCGGAATATTTAATATTACTTTTTTGATTTTTTACTATTTACTTTTGAATTTGAAATGCTAAACACTAACGATACAATTGTTGCTATATCCACTCCGCCCGGCGAGGGGGCAATAGGCGTCATTCGCCTTAGCGGGAATGACGCCATAACTATTGCCGGAAAGATATTTTCCGGCCAAGATCTGACTAAAC
>CAIRZD010000473.1 GCA_903882965.1 uncultured Bacteroidota bacterium | reverse complement strand
GTATATGCCATACATACTTTTTCAGGGTCTTTGGTATTCCAGGCGTTTTCTGCAAGCTGCACTTTTTCGAGTGCCGTTTCCATTGTAAATGGTGGGAGGGGGAGTTTTTGTTCCATAAATAAATTTAGCAAATTTTCAGGAACAACGCTTATAGACAATTTTATAATTTTATAAATTCCACCCTGCGATTATTGGCTTTGTTTTCGGTTGTGGTATTAGGTTGTAGTGGTTTAGATGCGCCAAAACCTTTAGTTGTAAGCCGTTTGCTATCAATGCCTGCAGATACAAGTTGCCTTTTTATTTCATCGGCTCTGTTCTTAGATAGTTTCAGGTTTGCGACTGCATCCCCGTCACTATCAGTGTGGCCATCGATTTCGAGCCTGATTTTGGGATTCTTTTTCAGGAAACGAGCAAGCTGATTAATAAATGCCAGGCTTGTATGCCGGATTGACGATTTATTTACATCGAACAAGATAGTGTGTGTCGTGAATTTTTTATCTGAAAGCAAACTTTCAATGGGGATAGTCTCACTACCGGTTGCAAGGCGTACATGGCGTATCTTAACCGGGCCTTTCGGGATAATGAAAAACCGATGCGGTGCAATATCAACCCCCGTTAATGTATATACCTTTGAATCATCAACGTAAAATTTTGTTTCCTGTTTTTGATGGGTAATTGCTAATCTATGCCAAGCCAGCCTGTCAAAACCGGGAATATTCATCTCCTTTTGGGCAGACAAGTGGGTATTTTTATATTGAGCATGACACTCAAATTGTCCCCTGCCATCCAGTGAGTCATGTATCCATTTCGTTTCAGAATCATCTGTTAACATGCTTGAAATGTTGGCGCTGAACGATTCAAGAAGGAACTCAATTTCAATTGAAAAACTGTCGCCCAGGCTATACTTTTGTGTTGGTTCAAGCTTCGGCAGGGCATTGTTCACCACCTTCAAATATTTCCCCAGATTATCTTTTTCTACGTGAAACATGGTATCTGCGTAGCGCCATATATAGGGTGTTGTTGCCATTACCTGCCACTTTGAGGGGAATGCCCTCACGGTGTCCTCTCCGAAATCGTCTTCGAAGATGATTATTTCCCGCGCCTTAAAGTCATGAACGGCAGTGTCTCCTTTTTTTTCCTGGGCTTGTGCTGATACGGATATCAGAATGAGTACAATTACCGGTTTTAATAGTTTCATATCAGTTCAGTTTAATAAATTCCACCCTGCGATTATTGGCTTTACCCTCGGGTGTTGTGTTGGGTTGTAATGGTTTAGATGCACCAAAACCTTTGGTGGTAAGCCTGTTGTCAGCAACGCCAGCTGATGCTAATTGTTTTTTTACTTCGTCGGCACGGGCCTGTGATAGTGCCATGTTGGTAGTGGCATCGCCATCATTATCTGTGTGGCCGTCTATCTCTAATTCTATGGTGGGGTTTGCTTTCATGAATTGCGCCAGTTGTGTGATGAAGTCAAGGCTTTCAGGTTTAACGGTTGATTTGTTTACATCAAAGTTGATGGCATGTGTTACAAATTTCTTATCGGTGAGTAGCTTGTCAAATGTTTTTACAGATTCTCCGACAGCTATGCGTACGTTGCGTATTTTCAACGGGCCGGCAGGATCTAATATTATATCAGAAAGAGACTGGTCGCAGCTATCCATCGTAAATAAATGATAATTGTCGATGTAAAATTTCACTGTTTTCTTTTTATAAGCAACGGCAAAGTGATGCCATTTACCAAGTGCGAATGTGCCGGGATACTGCATTTTTGCTTTGCGTTTTTTCCAGCAAGGACTCCACACGTTTGATTCTCCATTGCCGTTGATATATATCCCAGTACTGAATGTCATGTAGAAGTCCTTAGTATCCTTGGGTTTACTGTTAAGGTTCAGCATCTCAATTTGTGCTGCGCTGTTATTACTTGCAGGCATAAAGTCATATTCGATTGTGAAGCCATCGCCCAGCAGATTTTCTTTAAGGCGCGCGTTAAGTGATACTTCAGCCTCATCGTTTATATTCAGGTAGTTACCATTTTCATCATGCTCAACGGTACACACCTCCATTTTTAAGGAGGGGTCATTGGTGTAAAATTTCTTCCATTTTGAAGGGAATTTTCCTGTTGTATCGTTGCTGAAATCATCTTCAAATATCACAGTTTTGCCGGGTATGAAGTCGTAGGTGTCTTTTGCAGGTTTTTTAGAGTTTTGTGCATTGCAGAATTGCGCATTAGTTATTGTAATCAGAATAAATATGATTTGTATTAAACGTTTTGGCATAGCCGATACTTATTAAGTAAAGATACATAATATGTTTTTTCCTGTGTTTTATGTTAATTAAACTATTAAGCTATCACACCATTGCCCCATTCTCCTTATATTTGCCACATACGTTATGGAATTAAGTAAGAATTTTCAGCATACGGAAGCGGAGCTTAAATGGTATGCGCATTGGGAAAAATCGGGATATTTTACGAGTAAGCCGGACGACCGGCCGCCGTATACTATTGTAATGCCGCCACCGAATGTGACCGGTGTGCTGCATATGGGGCATGCTCTCAATAACAGTGTGCAGGATATACTGATACGCCGTGCCAAAATGATGGGCTATAACACCTGCTGGGTGCCCGGCACGGACCATGCATCTATAGCTACTGAAGCTAAGGTAGTGGGTATGCTGCGCGAGCGGGGTATAGATAAAAAGACCTTGCCGCGTGAGGAATTCCTGAAGTATGCATGGGAGTGGAAGGAGAAATATGGCGGTATAATACTGAAACAACTGGAAAAGCTGGGTTGCGCACTCGATTGGAGCCGCACAGACTTTACGATGGATGATGAATATTATGCAGCAGTAATAAGGGTATTTGTAGAGCTGCACGGTAAGGGGCTTATATATCGTGGAGTAAAGATGATAAACTGGGACCCTAAGGCAAAAACAGCGCTGAGTGATGAGGAGGTGATCTTTAAGACTAC
>CAIRZD010000472.1 GCA_903882965.1 uncultured Bacteroidota bacterium | reverse complement strand
CTGCCAATGACATGTATAGTAAATATATGATAATCAATAGTTTGAAAAATGATAAAAATCACAAAATATTCTCGCTCGTCGAGTAGGTTGCACCCGCGATGGGGTGCGTGTGTTGAGGTTTTTTCCGGTTGCTACAAACATTTTACCCCTAACAGGGTAATAACATGAACTATGATTGCAAGTTGCAAAATTACCCTGTAATTTTCAAAGAGCTTTTGCGCAGCAAATTGGTTACTCACCAAGATCCTTACATGGGCATGCTCAATAATGAACAGAATGTATAATGGTGCTAACGCCACGGAAGATGATAGTAGTAATGATGCCGGGACAATGTTTTTTATAACGTGCTAGATTTGACAACTTTTTAAAAGTTGTCAAATCAGGGGAAACACAATGATTATTAATCATCACATTACAGCACCCAATCAACCATTTGTTTTTCCCACTCGGGGCGGAAGGGGGTTTGGACTTTTATGTAGTTGTCGGTGAAGCCTTCGAGCATGCCGTTCGGACCGGGCATTTCGAAAAGTACGGGGCGTGTGGTCCCATGATGCTGCTCTGTGAAGTACTGCATCTTCTGGTATGAGAGATTGCGGAGGGCCTTGTTGCGCTCATTGCGGATGTGCATGGGCACTATGGGCTTGATACCGGGGGCAAGGGTATTGGCACGCTCGGAATAGGTGAATACGTGGAGGTATGATACATCTATGCGGTGCAGGAAATCGTAAGTGTCTTTAAAATCATCATCACTCTCAGATGGGAAGCCGACGATTACATCAGCACCGATACAGCAATGGGGCATCAGTTCTTTTATTGCGGCTACCCTATCTTCATAAAGCTCACGCTGGTAGCGGCGGCGCATGAGTGCAAGGATCTTGTTGCTGCCGCTCTGTAATGGTATATGAAAGTGCGGCATGAACCTGCGGGAACGGGCAACAAACTCTATGACCTCATTACTGAGCAAATTGGGCTCGATAGATGATATGCGTATGCGGTCTATGCCGGGCTCTTCGTCCATGGCTTGTATGAGATCGAAGAATGAACTGTCTTTAGTTTTGCCTCCGTTTATACCTTTACCAAAGTCGCCTAGGTTGATGCCGGTGAGCACTATCTCTTTGGTGCCGTTGGCAGCGAGTGTGCGCATGTTTTGCAGTACGCCCTCTATGCTGTCGCTGCGGCTATGGCCACGTGCGAGCGGGATGGTGCAAAAGCTACAGTTATAATCGCAGCCATCCTGCACCTTGAGGAAAGCACGTGTGCGATCGTTCATAGAAAATGAACTGTGAAAGCCGGCGACCTCTTCGATATCGCAGGAGCATATTTTGGCACGACCGCCATCGGCAGGGCCTTTGGTTATTTCTTTGAGATGGGCGGAGAGATTAAATTTTTCGGCAGCACCGAGGACGAGGTCTACCCCTTCGATCTTAGCGATCTCCTGTGGTTTTAATTGTGCATAGCAACCTGTTATGACCACCATTGCCTGCGGTGCGCGTTTTTGAATGCGGCGCACGATCATGCGGCATTCTTTGTCGGCATTTTCGGTAACGGAGCAGGTGTTGATAACGTATACATCGGCTTCTTCTTCAAAGTCTTTTTTTACAAAACCATCGGCCTGCAGCGTACGTGATAGTGTAGCTGTTTCGGAGTAGTTGAGTTTGCAACCAAGTGTGTGGAAGGCGACGGATTTCAGAGCAGTCAAAAGTTAAAAGTTAAAACCAAAAAGTTCACAGATTCTATTATATATTATTTATAGGGGTTGCAAAGGTATTGCAAAGCGGCGAAAGAATGGCCGGGGGTGGTATTAAATCAGTTTTTTTTCGTTGGTTTGCAGCATGGCTACGTATTGGGTTAAAACACCCCAATGGATAAAACGGTTTTTTCCGAAACAAATGGTATGGGATATGCCGGTTGGTGAGGAGCGTGCCATATATATAACATTTGATGACGGGCCACACCCTATAGCAACGCCCTATGCGCTGGAACAACTGGAAAAATACAATGCGGCCGCTACTTTTTTCTGTGTGGGTAATAATGTATCAAAAAACCCGGGTATTTACGAACAGCTACTGCAAAAAGGCCATACAACAGGTAACCATACTTATAACCATGATAATGGTTGGAAAACAGATAGCTATAGCTACCTGCGGAGTATAGAGAAAACAAAAAAGCTGATCAACAGCAGGTCTTTCAGGCCACCATATGGAAGGATAAAATTTTCGCAGGCAAGGAAGCTGATAAAACGCGATCCTAGCTGGCGGATATATATGTGGGATATACTGAGTGGTGATTTTGACCGGGATATAACGCCGGAACAATGCGCGGAAAATGTGCTTGCGAATATACGACCAGGCTCAATAATCGTGTTTCATGATAGTGAAAAGGCATGGGACAGGATGAATTATGCCCTGCCTGTGGTACTTGAACACTGTAAGAAAATGAACTGGGAGATGAGGGCATTACCCAAATAAAAAAGCAAAAATTAAAAATTAAAATCATCATTCTTAATTACAGCTTTTTACTTTTACATACTTATGCTTATTGACACACATACCCACCTATACGACGAGCGACTAATCAACGATGAAGGACAGATACAGCGCGCGATAGATGCGGGTGTTACAAAGATGTATATGCCCAACTGCGATAGTAACACCGTTGCCGGTATGCTGCACCTTGCCGATAAATGGGAAGCAAATTGTATGCCAATGATGGGGCTACATCCCTGCTATGTGAAAGAACACTATAAAGAAGAACTGGCTATAGTGGCTGAATGGCTGGCGAAAAGAAAATTTTATGCTGTAGGGGAAATAGGGCTTGATTATTACTGGGACATGACCTTTAAAGCACAGCAAATTGAAGCATTTGAAACACAGATAGACATGGCGCTTAAATATGAGCTACCGATAGTGATACATAGCAGGGAATCGACGGCCGATTGTATAGATATAGTGCGCAGGAAACAGAACGGAAAATTGAAGGGCATATTCCATTGTTTTGGTGGGAGTATGGAGGAGGCAAAGCAAATCGTGGCGCTTGGCCTTTATCTTGGGATAGGTGGCGTGGTGACCTATAAAAACACCAATCTGCCGGAGATATTAACAGAAATAGGCATTGACCATGTAGTATTGGAAACCGATGCACCTTACCTGGCACCGATTCCCTACCGCGGCAAGCGCAATGAAAGCAGCTATATACCCGTAATAGCGCAAAAGATAGCGGATATAAAGAACATAGCCCTGGCAGAGGTAGCCAGTGTGACTACCCGTAATGCCGAGGGTATTTTTGGTGTATGAGTTAGATTTGATTACCGTATAAAGCAACCTAATTCTTAGCCGGAATCCTTTTTAAAGTCTCCAATAAAAAGGACCAAAACTTCTGCACAGAAGATATTTGCACACACTCATCAGGGGAATGGGGACCATTTATATTGGGGCCAAAGGAGATCATTTGCATACCGGGATAATTAGTACCCAAGATACCACATTCCAGCCCGGCATGTACTGCATTTACATGAGCGGGGGCATGAAACATTTCGGCATACAGATCGGTCATCAGTTTCACTATGGGTGCATCAGGTTTGGGTTCCCAGCCGGGATAAGCGCCGCCAGACTCGATACTGGCACCCATAAGTTCGAAAGCGCTGGTGATGGCAGCGGCAAGGTCTTGTTTTTCTGTATCAACAGAGCTTCTTGTAAGGCATTGTATAGTATAAGCACCATCAACTACGAGTATACGTGCCACATTATTAGAGCTTTGTACCAGCCCGCTTATTTCGGGGCTCATGCGGTAAATGCCATTAGGACAGGCATAGACAGCACGCAATAATTTTTGCTGAAATGCCGGATCCATGACCTGAGCGGGCGTAGCTGCCTTATCGATAGTTACAACAAGTTTGGGGTCGGTAACTTTATATTCTTCTTTTAAAATGACAGCTAATGACGCGACCGAGGTTTGAATTTTTGTTGCACTTTTTTCATCTGCTACTATTACAGCAACCGACTCACGGGGTATAGCATTCCGCAGGCTACCACCATTAATGCTTGCGATTTTTATACCGTATTCATTGGTGAGATTCAGTAAAATGCGGTTCATCAGTTTATTGGCATTTGCCCTGCCCAAATGAATCTCGGCGCCTGAATGCCCACCTGTAAGGCCTTTTACGGAAATTGTGAATGCGGCATTGCCAGCCGGTTTAACCTGGTTGTAGCTACCTGTTGCGGTAATATCAATTCCGCCGGCACAACCTATGGTCAGTTCGTTATCGGCTTCTGTATCGAGGTTCAACATTATTTTTCCGGCAAGCAGGCCTCCCTTTAAAGATAAAGCCCCGGTCATACCTGTTTCTTCATCAATGGTAAACAACGCTTCTATAGCGGGATGAGGAATATCGGTTGAAGAAAGTAAAGACATAATTGAGGCAACGCCAATGCCGTTGTCTGCGCCGAGGGTGGTGCCTTGGGCACGAACCCAATCGCCATCGATGTACATCTCGATACCTTGCTTATCAAAGTCGAATGTGGTGTCGCTGTTTTTTTGGTGCACCATATCGAGATGGCTTTGCAATACAATTGCCTGGCGGGTTTCCATGCCCTGCGTTGCGGGTTTCTTAATGATCACATTGCCGACCTCATCAACGTATGTTTTCAAATTGAGGCTTTCGCCGAATGCTTTTACAAAAGCAATTACTCTTTGTTCTTTTTTTGAAGGACGTGGCACTGCATTGAGGTCTGTGAAATGATTCCACAAAACTTTGGGTTCTAAACTTCTTATTTGCTCATTCATGTTTAATAATTTGGGAGGCCTAAAGTAGGGATTTTTTCATGATGGATGGCAAACTATAATCACTTAGCGAAATTTAATCCGTTCATAATATTTGAGTATAAACCCTGGCTTTTCAATAAAACAGATTTGTATCTTTGGAGACTACTTCTCCATGAAAAACGAATTGCCTTTATTCAACTGGTCTTTGCAAAAAGCTCTGGACAGTGAACCTGACAGCTTTATTAAAGCCCGTATACGAATTATATATACCATAATCCTTTTCACTTTATTAAAGGCCGCAATTGTAATAGGCATAGGCTCTGCAACCGGGCAATGGCAACAGGTAGCCAGGGCAGTCATTGTATGTTGTATCTATATTGTACTGGTAAAAATATTGCTGTACAAACCTTCCTGTCTACAACTACTGGCCCATATTATGATCATGGTTGGGTTCCTGATAGTCTGGACCAATATTTTTGTATTTGCCCATAAGATAAACCTGCTCACCATACAAATTGTGTTTATGATAATGCTGAGCAGTTTTTATACGCTTGGCAATACGTTTGGAATTATTTATTCTATTATCAGTGTATTTCCTGTTATGTTATCTCTTGTTTTAAAGGGTAATATCAGCCTTTTTAACAACGGCCCGCAGGAATTTGCATCTCCCGGTTTTGAAATTATTGTGGTACTTAACTTCATATCTATTATTGTAGCGCACTATCTTTTTTTTCGTGCACTGATCGTGCATATTAAAGAAAAAGAAAAACTGAACCAGCAGTTACAAAATTCTATCGCTGAGGCCAATAAATTAGCGGAATCAAAATCGAATTTTCTTTCCACTATGTCGCATGAGTTGCGCACGCCATTGAGTTCTGTAGTAGGTATTGCCGAATTGCTGCTAGAGGACAAGCCTGAAGAACGGCAAAAAGAAAACCTGAAACTATTACATTTCTCCGCCATTGACCTGCTCTCCCTGATAAATAATGTGCTTGATTTTAATAAGATGGATTCGGATAAGATGGCATTAGAAATGGTACCATTCAATCTTGTTGAATTCATGCATAATATATGCTCTGTATTAAGGATAAAAACGATAAATAAAGGGCTGGAGCTTACAGCGGATATTGATGAACAGCTTGAGCACGTACTGGTAATCAGCGACCCGACACGATTATCGCAGGTCACAACTATCCGAAACTTTTTTGCCTGAATAGCGGCCATACCTTTGGTTAAGAACGACCAAAACACAAAAATATGGGGCTATTCAAACGTAGTAAAAATAATAACAAACCG
>CAIRZD010000471.1 GCA_903882965.1 uncultured Bacteroidota bacterium | reverse complement strand
CGTACAGTAGGTGCCGGACAGGTTACTGAAATTTTGAAATAAGATAATGAGTTTATAATTTAGCCATCCTGATAACATCAGGATGGCTTTTTTTTAGCCTATTTTAATTCAAGACAGGTTGGAAAAACAGTTTTTAAAGGGTTAGCTTAATGACTGTCTTTTATGCTGAATTAATAATAAATTTGTAAATTGTGGGATGGGCTAATAAATAGTATATTAATAATAGTTTGAGGTAGAAATTCGAAAAAGGGTGGTATTGATAAATTAAAAATAGTGCTGCGATATGTATGAGAAGATCATAGAAGAAAATAAATTATTAAATATATATCGAGGTTCAAGTAATGCAAGTTTTGGTGAATTATTACAGGGCGTATCAATTGATAATGATGACTTCTTGGTTACTCTTCCTATTGATTTACATACAACAGCTACATTAATTCATGATCCGCAATCTGCAAACCTTGTAATATTACCGGAATATAAATCAAAAGTCAGGAAATTTATCGATCTATTAAGTACTGAATTTAACGTTGCTATTACGGGTACACTTATTATTGAGAGTAATATACCTGAAGGCAAAGGCTTATCCAGTTCAACTGCTGATCTTGTAGCGACATTCAGGGCTATTGAAAGTTTTTCGAAAATTGAATTTGACCTTGAAAAGATCAATCAAATTTTCAGGAAAATAGAGCCTAGCGATGGGTTGCTTTATGCCGGCAGTGTAATTTATAAGCATAAAAAGTGCTCATTTGTAAAGAAATTGGGGAATTTCCCTAAGACAAATATAATAGCTATAGATGAGGGTGGAGTATTAGATACAATCAGCTATAATAAGGTTAAGAAGGATTATAATGAAGAGGATAAAGTATTGTACGCTCTCTTATTAAGTGATTTGGAAAAATCTTTTGCAACCAATGATTTTTCCAGAATAGGTTTTATAGCTACGCAAAGTGCTTTAATCAATCAGCGGTTCAATAATAAAAAGAACCTCATCCATTCTATTGGTATATTATCTGAGATCGATGCCCTAGGTATTATTACTACGCATAGTGGCACATGTATCGGGATTATATTAAATCCTGAGCATACGGATGTTCAAAATATTTTCAATAAAATAAAGGATATGTTCCCCAATGACAATGTTGTCTTGTATAGGACATTGTAAGTTAAAGGTGAGCATTAAGAATTTTTCAACTTACTGTTTTCCAGGAAAAGTGTTACGCCTTTACTTTTAAATTGGTATGTCTGTTCTATAAACAATCTATCGAATGAATTTTTAAACAGCAATTTTTGCTTGTATTTTCCATAATCGTTAAGATGTTCGGTATTTGAAGTTGATGGATTGACATCATATGAAGGGCTAACTTCAAAAAAGTATGGCTCTGAACTAAGATCATCGTTTTGCCAGCCGATATCAAATGCGCCGGTAATTAGATTTAAATTTTTGAAAGTGGCTATTATATAAGCGCGCCACTGTTCGGGAAAGTTTCCAAAATCAACAGAGCTACCATTGCTTGTGGATGTAGTTCTCCACTTGCTTTTATCTTTGTTTTTACGCCAGTAGTAATGAACTATTTCGTCCCCGGTTAGAATCACCCGCATATCCATAGTTATATTCAGCCTTTCCTGTACGATATACGTGTTATTGGCGACTATTACCGGGTCTGTGACGAGGTCATGTAATGATTGCGTGTCTTTTATATTATAGAGGCCATATGAGCCGCTGGAGTGGGGTATCTTTATTAAGAAGGGGAATTTATCTTCATTTTTTATGAGCTCTGAAAAGCTATTGTAAAATACGGTTCTGGGTATATGCACACCAAGCTCAATAAACCTGGTATACATGTGAACTTTATTTTCCCAATACATTACATCGTGGTAAGATGGGTATACTATATTTTGTTGTTCTTCAAGGTGATTGGAGAAAAACTGGGAGTAAGAGGAATAATTTTCAAATTTAAAAAAGTCAAACCTACCCTTGCCTACATTGTATATTACCCGTTTTTTATAATAAGCTCCTATATCCTTACCCCAATGGAGTTTAAATTTCTCTTTATTTTTTGCAACCGCAGCCATCAACAATATATCCCAAACGAAAAATGATTTAAATACCTTGAAGCCAGGGTAGTATACCCAGATAATAGTATCAGCATCATTGCTTTTGTAATCAGGACCTTTTTCCTGTTTATAGATGCGGTAGGCGGCAATGTATTTAATGATCAATTTTATATTCTTGTAACCAATAAAGAAGTTAAAAAGCCACTTTAAATAACTTTTAAACCTGAAGGAAAGAGAATACCTCATTTTATAATTTTGTTAGTGTATACTTATCTCCTGATTTGGCAACAAAAATTTTGTTTCCTACAAGATTAAAAAGAGGTTTATCGCTCATACTATCTGAAAAGCAAATAGAGCTTTCCAAATCGTAACTATTTACATCCAATACTTTATTGAGTTTCAATATTTTGTTTGGGCCAAAGCAATCTATGCCTTCTATTTTTCCGGTTGCTACATCATTTATAACTTCAATATTGGTAGAAATCAGATAGGGTATTTTCTTAAGTTCACAAAAGTATTCCAGATATAAATTGTAGCCACCAGATGCTATGATCACATCATAATCAGGGTCTTCTATATATTTATCGAGTTCCTTTACAACATCTTCTATTAAATTTTTCAGGATCACATTTTCTACAAAATACTTTGCTTTGGCGGTTAATTCTGCTTTAGGCGTTCCTTTGATCTTAAAGAGTTTTACTTTTTTGTGATGGATGCCACAGTATTTTTCACTTTTTGAAAGTTGGCTACAAATAAGCTGGAGCATTTTAGTGCGTAGATTTTGTTTGGCTACAAAATCAGCAAACATGTCGGGGCTTTGTAATTTAAAAATAGTACCACAGAAATCAAAAATTGCAAGTTTTTTTTTACTACCCATTCTTGAAAATATCTTTAAGTGCGTCAAGAATGATCATATTTTCTTCAAATGTTCGTGATGCAATTCTAAGGAATTCGCCCTTCAGGCCTATTTTGTCTGAGCAGTCTCTTACATAGACACCATAGGTATAGAGCAGTTTCACCATGATCTCTTTTGATAGAGAACCGTCTATTAATTCAATTAAGGCAAAGTTAGCTTTAGAGGGGTAAACTTTTATTTCAGGTATTCTTGATAATTCATTAATGAACATCAAAGTGTTCATGATATATTTTTTCCTTACGATATCATAAGCATGAGAAAAATCGTTGCGGGAATATAAACGGTAGAAATAATTAGCAAAACCACCAATATTCCATTGATAACCGGTAGCGAGCAGTGATGACACTTTATCTTCGCTCATTATAGCGTAACCAACTCTTAACCCTGCAATCCCAAAGTCTTTAGCCAAGCTTTTGATCACTATTAGATTAGGGTACTGCTTTAATAAGTTGTAAGTATTGATCATTGAGAAATCAGCATCTTCATAAGCGAAGTGTATAAAGCTTTCATCAATAATAATATTTGTAAGGAAGGAGAGCTCTTTGAGTATAAGGGTAATATTTTCAAGAGAAATATAATCTCCATTAGGATTATTAGGGTTTACAATAACAATAGAATCAGGTCTTACTTCTTTAATATAAGCTATATACTTATCAATATTTAATGAATAATTCCGTTCTTTCGGTAGCTGATAATAGATTACATCTTCCTTATTTTTCATGTATTCGTAATAAGAAGAAAATGTAGGTATATTAACGACAATTTTTCCTTTGATAAAATTGTGAATTACGGCCTGTATTATTTCTATTGCGCCATTACCAATGAAAATATTATTTACAGGTACATTAATAACTGAAGTTAAATGTTCTGCAACTTCTATATTTTGAGGTGGGTAGGCTTCAATATATTCTCTTAGTTTGCCACCTTCAATAATTTCTTTATTAAAATCTTCAAGAAAAAGAGATGTCGCATAGGGATTGGAAAGAAAGCAGGCATCAACAAATGTTTTTGAGTTTCCTCCCATCATGTCAAAGACAGAAATTATGCTTGGGGGGTGCGTTCCACTTTTCAATTTTAATTCCCAGAAGGCATCATAAAATTTTTTTTCTTCAGAATTGAGAGTAACCATAAATACGATGAATAATAAGCTTTAGGCAATTTTTACAAGAATGTATTTGTTATCAAAGTTATCTAATTTGCGCGATTTTCAAAAAATAGAACCCCACGTAAACGCGAATCCGTGAGAAACTTTATTCAAAACGGCTACTGATTTGATTGACGTTATATGTGCCGGGATTATTTGATAAAAAACTACAGGAATTAAAGGGTAATTTAATGATATATTTTGAAGTAAATAGATAGCAGATGTGTTTGATTATCCATCATATTACCCGTATCATGGTATGCGCCGGCCGAAAAAAATCAAGGAATAAACCTTAACTTTGATTCTATTAATAACGTCGAAAATTCTACTCTATTAAGTAGAGATAAATACTGAATTCAAAACAGTATTTTTTCATCAT
>CAIRZD010000470.1 GCA_903882965.1 uncultured Bacteroidota bacterium | reverse complement strand
ATAATGACACAAATGAAACAGATTAAGTAAACTATATTTGTAACAGTGAAGCAACTAAATAACTCACTCATTTTTGGGATTAACTATGGTGGGTCAGTTTGGCGAGGAAAAGAGGGGTCACTTTACGCGGAATATCCACTTAGTGTAAGCGAACAAATACTGGAATTGTATTTAGAAATTATTGAAGATGTTTTTAAGGATAATGAAGGTGATAGAACAAAGGAAATTCAAAGGTTGGATCTGGAAATTGAAAAAGAGAAGAAAGTGCTGTCCGGTTTAACTTCTAAATATGCAATGGATAAGATTGGCGAGTATGAATATACAAGTACCCGTGATTCTATCATGTTGCATATTGGTGAATTGTCGTATCAGAAAAATGAATTAGCCAGTACAGATACAGAGTTCAAAAAGTATTTGAGATTTGGGCTTACCTTGATAAACAGCATGGGTTCATATTATAGTGACGCTACATTGGAGGGTAAGAGAAAAGTGTTAGGTTTAATTTTTCCAGAAAAACTGATTTATGAGAAACCAGAGTATCGAACCTATGAAACGAATGAAATACTTTTATTATTAGATAGTATTGAAAAGGCTTTCAGCGGGGTAAAAAAAGAGAAAGCCAGCAAAAATACTGACTTTCTCTGTGGAGTAGCGAGGACAGGGATCGAACCTATGACCTTCGGGTTATGAGCCCGACGAGCTACCGCTGCTCTACCTCGCGCTGTGGGTGCAAATGTACACCATGCATGGTTAGCAAACAAACTTATTCTTTGTTAAAGCTCATAAATAAAGGATTGCACTTTGATCCTTGTTATTATATCCAGCATTGATAGTATTCACAGGCTTAATTTACTTTTAACCTAATTGATCTGTACAATACGTGGAGCTATCAATCAATCCTATTACCTTTATAAAAATTAACACTATAGATGCCAAAAAGCACTAAGAAAAAAAACAAGAAGCCAGATGCAGGGCGGCATATATACAAAGGCAAGCTGGAGGTTACACGCAGCGGTATGGGCTTTGTAAAAGCAGAAGGCCTGGAACAGGATATCATGATAGAGCGTGGTAACATGCTCACCGCACTCAATGGCGATGAAGTAAGAGTTGAAGTAAAAGGTTATACAGACAATAACAAACGTGTAAAAGGTACTGTAATTGAGGTATTGCGGCGCAAGCAATCTGAATTTGCCGGCGTAGTAGAAGTACATCCTAATTTTGCATTTCTCATACCGGACAGCGATAAGATGTCTACGGACATATTTATCCCGTTGAATTCGCTCAATGGTGCTAAACATGGAGACAGTGCCATGGCGCGTATTGTAGAATGGACCGCAAATACCAGAAACCCGGTAGGAGAGATTGTAAGTGTGCTCACACATGAATCTGCCAATGAAGTAGCCATGCAGGGGCTGTTGGTTGAAAATGGCTTCCCGCTTAGTTTTCCGGATGATGTTCTGGAAGAAGCCGCACGTTATCCTGATGTAATGGATAAACATGAGATTAAGAAGCGCAAGGATATTCGTGATATACTTACAATAACAATAGACCCGGTTGATGCAAAGGATTTTGACGATGCTATCTCTTTCCGGGAAATGAAGGGTGGGTATTATGAGGTAGGTGTACACATTGCCGATGTGAGCTATTATATAACACCCGATTCAGAACTGGATAAAGAAGCCTATCGCCGCGCTACGAGTGTGTACTTGCCCGATAGGGTATCGCCTATGTTACCTGAGCGGTTGTCGAATGAATTGTGTTCCCTGAGGCCACATGAAGATAAGTATACCTTCTCAGTCATCTTCCAGATCAATAAACAAGGTAAGGTTAAAGACCACTGGATCGGTAAAACAGTGATGCACTCCGATCGCAGGTTTTCATATGAAGAAGTGCAGGAGATCATAGAAGGGGCTGGGGGAGATCATGCCGCAGAATTACATACACTTAATGAAATAGCTAAAACCCTGCGCAGCCAGCGTTTTAAGAAAGGAGCCATAAATTTTTCATCTCAGGAGGTTAGGTTCAAGCTTGATGATGCAGGTATGCCGCTGGGCATTGTGATCAAGGAAAGTAAGGAAGCCCACCAGTTAATAGAAGAGTTTATGCTACTTGCAAACAGAACTATAGCTGAGTATGTAGGTGGAATTAAATATAAAGGTGAGCCTGTTCCGTTTCCATACCGGGTGCATGATGTGCCTGATGAAGATAAGCTGAAAGTATTTTCTTTATTCGCAAGTCGTTTTGGCGTTAAGTTCGACCTAAGCACCCCGGAAACAATTTCGAAGTCATTCAATGCTATGCTCGATTCTGCCCGTGGAAACCCGGAACAACATGTGCTGGAGCAATTGGGCATACGTACAATGTCTAAAGCTGTATATACAACCGAGAACATTGGTCATTATGGCCTTGGCTTTGCACATTACTGCCACTTTACTTCGCCCATACGTCGTTACCCTGATGTATTGGTTCACCGTATTTTGCAGCAGTGTATTGAAAATGATATTCACCCTATTAAGCATCTTGAAGTTCAATGCCGGCATTGCTCAGACCAGGAGCGCAGAGCTATGGAAACAGAGCGTGCTGCAAATAAATATAAGCAGGTTGAATTCATGCAGCGTTTTGTGGGCGATGAGTTTGATGCCATCATCAGTGGCGTATCTACCTATGGTTTTTGGGCTGAAACCGTAGAGCATAAATGCGAGGGTATGGTATCTGCAAATGACCTTTTTGATATTGATAATTTCGAGTTCAATGAAGGCGAATACGCATTGGTAGGCAGGCATACCGGCATGCGCTTTGCGATGGGTGATAAGGTAAGGGTGCGTGTCTTATCTGCAAACCTTGCCAAGCGGCAGATCGATTACGAATTACCTGGTTTGTCAAGTCAGGCAGGTAAAAAGAAAAAACCTTTGCAGGCGGGCAATTCGAGAGGGAGCAAGCCATTTGACAATTTTAAAGGGAATAAGAAAAAAGATACTAAACGCAAAAAGAGATAAATGCATTCGTTTACTGACCTTGTTAGCCAATTTGAAGAACGGTTTATTGCTTCGCTTCCATTCCCGGAGTCTCCGGCAACTATATATGAACCATGCAGGTACTTTTTACAACTTGGTGGCAAGCGCATTCGCCCTGTGCTGTGCCTGATGGGCAATGAACTCTTTGATGAGATCAGTGAGGATGCCTGGCACGGGGCTTTTGGTATAGAATTATTTCACAACTTTACACTTATTCATGATGATATTATGGATAAGGCCCCGTTAAGGCGCGGACAGCCTACAATTCATACTAAGTATGATCTTACTGCCGGTATACTTTGCGGTGATGTAATGAATATCTATGCTTATGATGAATTGGCAAAGATAAAAACAGCATTGCCACAAGTGCTTCGTGTGTTTAATAAAACGGCCATAGAGGTTTGCGAAGGCCAGCAACTGGATATGGACTTTGAGCGGCGTAATGATGTTGGCATTGATGAATATATGCACATGATTGCTTTGAAAACCTCTGTATTGTTGGCCTGTAGCCTTAAGATAGGTGCTTTGACGAGCGGGGCTATGGGCGACAATGCGAATAAATTATATGCCTTTGGTATTAATATGGGTATAGCATTCCAATTACAGGACGATTATCTCGATGCTTTTGGTAAAACAGACTTGCTGGGTAAGCAGAGCGGAGGAGATATCATTGCCAATAAAAAAACATACTTATATTTAAAAGCTGTTGAAAATGCTACTGCTGCACAACGTAAAGAAATAGAATCTTTGCTGCAGCACAGCGGTGCAGATAAAGTATCTGCCATGTTAGCATTGTTTACCGCAACAGGCGCAGATAGCCAATGCCGCGATGCCGTAGCACATTATTCTAAACTGGCTTTCGATTGTTTGGAGGATGTGGCGATACCGGGTAAAAGGAAACAGCCATTGATGGAGTTGGCGAATTATTTATTGGTGCGGGATAAGTAAACTGAAAAGAGAATTTTAATTTTAAATCTTAATCTTTGAATTTATGAACTACTGGCTGGTAAAATCAGAGCCTTTTAAATACAGTTGGGATCAACTGGTTAAAGATAAGAAAGCTGTATGGGATGGTGTGCGCAACTATGCTGCCCGCAATAATCTCAAGGCTATGAAAAAGGGCGATCATGTGTTGTTTTATCACAGCAACGAGGGCCTTGCCATTGTGGGTATCACCGAAGTGGTAAAAGAAGCTTACCAGGACCCAACAACAGAGGACACTAATTGGGTAGTGGTAGAATTAAAGCCGGTAAAAGCAATACCTAAGCCGGTAACGCTCGCTGATATTAAGGCCGACAAATCACTGGCAGAAATGCAATTGGTGCGGCTTGGGAGATTATCTGTTAGTGCTGTAACACCTGACGAGTATAAGAAAGTATTGAAAATGGGAGGGTTGTCGTAAATTAGTTAATGGGATTTCCAGTCTCTTTGTAATTCTTTTGAGGTCTTTGTACTGCCGTCATGGCTCCAGCCGGGTGGGCGGAAGAGGTAATTCAGTTTGTTTTTTAAGGATTTACTTTTCTTCAGATCTTTGGCAATTTCCAGCCATTCATGGGTAACTATATGTATGGGATGATGGGGCTTTTCTATTGGTTTTGTAATGCCGTAATGCGGTACTTCATCAGGCATTTCTTCTGTAAATGTGCCGAACATACGGTCCCAGATAATAAATACCATACCCATATTACGATCTAAGTATGGGATGTTGCTGGCATGATGAACCCGATGGTGTGATGGGGTTACAAATATATACTCTATCCATGAGGGTAGTTTTTTAATAGCTTGGGTATGTACCAGTATGCCATAGACCTGGGTAATGGAATACATGAATATAGCGTCGAGAGGTCTGAAATTGAGCAATACAAGCGGAATGAAATATAGGTACTTATAAACCGGCATTAGTACCGATGACCTGAAACCGGTAGATAGATTGTATTCAGGTGAGGAATGGTGTGTGACATGGACTGCCCAAAAGAGCCGGCAACTATGATCTACATAATGTTCGATCCAGAAAAGCAGGTCTTCGCCCAATAGTAAGAGTATCCAGTAAGCAATTGGATTCCAATGTATTGGGAGATGGTATTGATAAAGAAAAACCAATATCGATAAACCAACAAGGAAGCGCAATAAAAGGTCTATGCCGGTATTGATTGCATTCAGATAAAAGTTTATCAGGGTTTCTTTCCAGGTATAGACTTTGCGATGTTTGAAGTTGCTGAGCAGGATTTCCAATGGTATAACAATTGCGTATATCGGTGTGGAAACCAGCAGTATTATTTGTTTATAAAACTCGTCCATGTTCTTTGATAAGGCAAAGGTACACAATTGCTAATCTTTGATTTCTGGATTTATGAAACAATTATAGCAAATCTCTTTGGGCATCGTAATCATTATCTATTTTGTATGATCCCTTTGCATATTTTCTTAGTGATGGCCGGGCCTTCGTAGATAAAGCCGGTATAGACCTGGATGAGGGATGCACCCGCATTTAGTTTTTCGATAGCGTCGGCAGCTGTGAAAATACCGCCTGAGGCGATGATAGGTATATTGCCATTGCTATGGGAGTGAATGTATTTTATCACTTCTGTGGCGCGGCCGCGTAGCGGCGCGCCGCTGAGGCCGCCGGCACCTATGGTTGCGACTTCGCTTTCAGATGTGGCAAGGTTTTGGCGGCTGATGGTAGTGTTGGTGGCAACGATACCATGGAGGCGGGTGGTTGTTATAATGTCTATAATATCATCAAGCTGCTCGTTGGTAAGATCCGGGGCAATTTTTAGTAGGATGGGTTTACTTCCACCCTTTTCTTTATTTAGGGTTTGTAATTTGTTGAGCAGTTGGGTAAGTGGCTCTTTGTCTTGCAGAGCGCGGAGGCCGGGCGTATTTGGGCTACTGACATTGACTACAAAGTAATCTACCTGGTCATAAAGTGCGAGGAATGATTTTTCATAATCATCGCCTGCATTTTCATTTGGTGTGTCTTTGTTTTTGCCGATGTTGCCGCCTATAATGATGCGTTCTTTACGCACGCCGAGGCGGCGGGCAGCTTCTGTGGCCCCATCGTTGTTAAAACCCATACGGTTTATGAGCGCATTATCTGCGGGCAGGCGGAAGAGGCGGGGCTTCGGGTTGCCGGGTTGCTGGCGTGGGGTAACAGTGCCTATTTCAATAAATCCAAAACCAAGACAAGCAAGTTGATCGGTATATTTGGCATCTTTATCAAAGCCGGCGGCAAGGCCAACCGGGTTTGGGAATCTTATACCCCATACCGTGCGTTCGAGGGATGGATGTCTGTATACAAATGAAGCTTTAAGGATACTTCGGATTGGGGGTATAGTGCATGCAAAGGTGAGCCACTTCATGACACGGTAATGCACTTTTTCAGCGTCTATTTTAAAGAGAATGGTTCTGATAAGATGATACATGGAAAGTAAAACGTGAAAAGTGAAATATTTTAAAGTAAGATCGTAAGTCTGGGGCAAAGATAATGAGATTTGTGAGCGCACACCATATGTGGGTCTTTCCCTGCTCATAGAACACGATAGGAGAGTACCACATAATTAGTAACTGATGCTTTTTTAACAAAAATAACAGCAATGATAACTGTCTAAAATGTAATTTAGCGTGAATTATGCCGGTAAGAGTATCGCTGTTTGTGTTGCTATTTTGTGTTTTGGGGTTTCCTGCTGTTGCACAGACAATAAGAGGAGATGTTATGGACATGGATACCAAGAAGGTAATAACCGGTGTTGAGATCCAGAATATCTATACATTACTCGATATAACAACTGATGAACAAGGAGCTTTTATAATAGCTGCTAATAGTGGCCAGTTGTTGGAATTTAAGAAACCAGGTTATAAAACTGCGCGGGTAAGGGTTCCACAGGGTTATGTGCCCCCTTACTTCAGGATATTATTAAAGAAGGGCATATCTGAAATAAACCAGGATATCATCCTCATACATAATAACAGGTATGATTATACAGAAGACAGTATTCGCTACCATGAGTTGTATAAAACGGCGCTTGATTTTCCGAAACTTTCTGGGCTTGGTGTAGTGCAGTCGCCATTTTCGGCTCTGAGTAAGAAGAATAGAGAAGTGTGGCAATTTCAGGATGATTATAAGGAGTTTGAAAAGGAAAAATATGTTGATAAGACCTTCAATGCGGAGCTTATTACTAAGTTTACCGGATTAAAAGGCGATAGCCTCCGATATTTTATGAGAAGATACCGCCCGAGCTACGAACAGCTAAAAGCAATGAATGATTATTCTTTCTACAATTTCATACAGACAAACGCACATCGTTATAGAAGCCCTGACCGGCCTGTTAATAGTCAATAATCTTAAAGATAAATATTAAAAATTGCGCTTCATTAACAGCAAGGAATGCACGAAGATAAACAGCCCGGCAATTTGCCGGGCTGTTTATCTTCACGAAACAAGATTTTATTTATGCAGATCGTTTTAAATTATTATTGTTGGCATTACCGTGATCAAACATGTTGTATTGTTTAATAATTGCGTCGTATAAATCTTCTGCATTATCATAATTGAATGGTTCGTTAGATATCCCATATATATCGGAACCGATGTTGAAGAAAGCAAATGCTTTGTTTGGTGTTCTCAGCATATGTTTATCGTTTTCAATGCTGTAATCATCCACCAATAATTTAATGCCCTCAAGTTCAAATTTATATCCGCCTTCCTGAACTTTAATTATTTTGAATTGATACATGATTTGACATAAACATACGGAACTTTTTCAAAAAGGGCAAAATATCTTTGGGAAAGCCTGATTTTACTGGAACAAGGTTGAGTTTTTCCAGAAAATATCTTTTTGCAGGTCAGGCGGTTTAGGCTTTACCCTAAATACAATTGTCTGTATTTGGTTGCATACATCCTCTATGTTAAGGTAGTAGGTCAGGCAGATTCTGAATTTTTCACTGAAGTTGCTCAATGCCTGCTTTACCTTGCAGGTATTTCTTCTCACCAGTTCCATAAGCAGATACATTATCAACGCCACATAAATCTGTGACTTAACGGCATTCTCGCTGGTTCCTATAAATGTTTTTACCT
>CAIRZD010000469.1 GCA_903882965.1 uncultured Bacteroidota bacterium | reverse complement strand
GACACCAGATTTAAAAAAAGTAGCATATGCAAAATAATTTCTATTATAATCGTGAAATTTGCCACAAAACATGCTTGCCCCAGCAATGAGATATTTTGAGACATTTTGAGACATCTTAAAAAACAGAATTTTAATCAATCTCCAATTCCATATTTTTACCAAAAATCCCCACCCCATTAAAAACAAAAGGATAGCCGGCCTCGATATTATCAGATCCATCGCCATATTAATGGTGGTTATCGCCCATTCATCAGAGTACCTGCTGAGGCTCATCAATGCACGATACATTGGTAATGCTGCCCACTGGTTTTTCGATCAGGTACACTATTCATTCGGGCTGTTGGGTGTAGAGTTGTTCTTTGTGCTTAGCGGCTTCCTTATAGGCAATATCCTTATCAAAACCTTTATTAATAGCCCATTTTCATTCAGTGACGTCCGCAATTTCTGGGTTAGGCGCTGGTTTCGCACACTTCCGCTCTACTGGCTCGTACTTACTGCAAACATCATTTTATACGCCATTATCCATCATGAGGTGCCGGCCGCATATAAGTTCTCCTACTACTTCTTTCTCCAAAACCTTTGGTACCCCCATCCGCCATATTTCTTCGGCGAATCCTGGAGCCTCTCAGTAGAAGAATGGTTTTACATTACGCTGCCGGTGGCCATGTATCTCTCCGCACTCATCTTCCATCCCTCAGATAAAAAGAAATTCCTGCTCAGGGTTTTTGTAGCCTACCTGGCAGTCTTTTTACTCACCCGCTTCTTCAACGCCTTCCACCCCATCAATGGCCCAGACCAGGATACCGGCATCAGAAAAGTCGTGGTATTCAGGCTCGATGCCGTTATGTATGGTGTGCTCATCGCTTATTTTAATAATTACAGCAGCCACATTCTTAACCGGCTCAAAAACTATCTCTTCCTCATCGGCATATCAGGAACTATATTCATTTTCTACCTGCTTACAAACACCTCTGTCAATATCACTGCCTCATCAAGCCCCGCCATCCGTTTCTCTAGCGATGCTTTTCTATATTTGTTTATCCCCTTATTCTTTTCTTTGTGCCTCCCATACGCCTATAATATTAAAACCCTTAAAAACAAATACGCCGCTGCATTCTTCGGGCACATAAGTAAGATATCATACTCCATGTACCTCGTACATTATACCCTGATATTTATTACCTACTTCTGCTACATGAAAAGCGTTTCCATGCATGCCGCTGCAGCATATTATGTACTTTATTGGGTTATCGTCATCACCTTGTCATCGATTCTCTACAAATACTTTGAGTCTCCCATAATGAGGTTAAGAGATAAATTTTCAGAAAAGTGAATTATTAGATCAGGTAAGAATTTCATGGGTATTACTCAATACCCGCCAGCAATTTTTCAATCCAGGTTATAAGCAGATCGCCATCACCAGGTCCGTAATTTTCACAAGCATATCAAGCCCATGATTAAATACCAACGCCATGTGGTTTTTAAAATTCAGATCCTGTATCATTATTATTATACGGTTTGGAGTTTTGTTTTTTGATTCTGGATTTTATGATTCCCATGCTCGCGCATTATCCTTTCTATGATCTCCGCAGTAATATCCGGATAGTTTACTTCTATTTTCTTTCCATTATCTATCCATACACCTACGGTCTCATAATATTTTTCATGCAGCGTTTTTATCACTGTAGCACCCATAGCTTTTGCACCGGCTGCATTGCAATGCTGTTCATACTGGGTTAGCATCGGTATTAGAAGCACCTTTTTGTTCAGGTACATAGCCTCTGCCGGCCCTTCAAAACCTGCACCACATAGCACCCCGGTACTCGCCGCCATACTTTCTATGAATGCCCGGTTATCGATCTTTCTTACCGATACATTGCCTACAACGAAGGGCTCTTTATTATGCTTCGAAAAAACCTCCCAATTCACATGATTAAAATGAGATAGGTGCTTCACGATTGTCGCATCGTCATAAGCAGGCAGGTATACTGTATAATGCCCTTTATCAGTGGCAGCAAGCTCACGTATCTCTTTGCGAATTACCGGTGTAAAAATATGGTCGGCAAATGCTTTAAAATGAAAACCATAAGCAGCAGTAGTTGGCGCATAACGCTCCAATACCAGTTTACCCATCGGATCGCCCGACTCCGGTGCAGGGGCGTTTTTATTTAATACAGCACATTGGTGGCTTACAGATATACACGGCTTTCCTTTACGTTTGCATGCCCATGCAGATACCGGTTCAAAGTCATTGATCACAAGATCATAATCATCCACCGGAAAATTTCTTATGTCTTTCAGCAATCTGAATAATTTCAGCTTCTTAGCAGTTTGTATTATGTCCACTCCGCCACGCTTACCAAAAATAAAACTCATCCCATACATCCGGTAATTCACCGGGAATGGCACATCTACGTCTGCTTGTATACCACTTATCAAAACGTCTACCTTGCCATATTTCACAAGCTCGGGATATACATCCCTTGCACGGCTTAGATGGCCATTACCTGTACCCTGTATCGCAAATAGTATTTTCATTTTCCTTTTGGAATTTGGAATTTATATTTTAGAATTTTAATAGTCTCCTATGCCGCTTCAACTGCCTCGCCTATGCCTTCCATATTATCTATATCAGTATCCTCGTCATGTTCCATTCCCTTACTGAGGTTTGGTTTAATATTCATCTCCAGCATTAGGCTTGCCATAAGATCTTTTGCCGATTCTTTCCCCGCTTTTTTCTTATTAATATCTATCGTCTTCGCTATTGGGTCTTCATTAAAGTTATAGATAGCCCACTTGCCATCGTTATATTCCAGTGCGGTAAGGTTTTCAATCCAGTCGCCCGAATTCATGTATGTTACATGGCCATGTTTTGTATCAACGCTCTTTATTTCAGGGTGGTGTATATGCCCGCAGATCACATAATCATAACTATTTTCAGCAGCTATATCACATACAGTATCCTCAAAGTTATTTATGAATTTTACCGCACCCTTTACACTATTCTTCACCTTTTTAGAAAGTGATATTTTACCACGCCCCATCTTAAGAGATATAAAATTTACAAACCTGTTTATAAGAATCAGTGAATCATATCCAATTGCCCCAAGCTTTGCCAGCCACCGGCTATGCTGCATTACCACATCGAATACATCACCATGAAATATCCATACGCGGGCGTTATCTATTTTTAAAGACAACTTGTTAGTGATCTTCAAAGAGCCAAGCCGAAAGCCCTTGAAACGCCGGAGCATCTCGTCATGGTTACCTGGGATGTAATAAACGGGAATATCTTTAGCAATTAGCCCAATGAGGTGTTTTACCACCATCATATGAGTTGCAGGCCAGTATCTTTTGCTGAATTGCCAGACATCAATAATGTCACCGTTGAGGACTACCGCTTTCGGTTTGATACTTTTAAGATATTGCAGGAGTTCTGTTGCGTGACATCCGTAAGTACCTAAGTGTATATCTGATAGCACTACAATGTCCACTTCTCTCTTAGCCATTATTCCCTTCAACGAAGCATTTGGTTATACAAAATGACCACTTTAATGTAAACAGAACATTAAGCACCCGTTAAATAAATGTTATAAACTATATGTTTTCATCTTTATACAGATCCAATTTGAGCCGCTGATTCCGGTTTTAGAATAACTCTTTTGTACCTTTGTTCAAGTTGTAATTCCGGCATAAAATGGATAATAAGTTATTCACAATTGTGCATTACTTTATCTTAACGGATGGCAACGGTACACTAATTTCGATAGTGAAAAGAAAACGCAGAAAGCATGGATATCGAACAATTAATGCCACACGTAGAGGCGCTCATCTTCGCAAGTGATCGACCATTAACACAAATAGAAGTAACAGAATTAATAGGCCAGGCTCTTGAAACAAATATAGAAGCTGATCGTATTGCCACTTGCCTTGAAGCTATCCTTGAGAAATATGAGGCTGATTATTATCCGTTCCAATTAAAAGAAACCGGCGGCGGATACCAGTTTCTCACTAAAAAGACTTTCCATAAAACTGTACTCCAGCTCAATGGGGATAAACATATTAAAAAGCTATCTACAGCAGCTATGGAAACTCTGTCTATAATAGCTTATAAACAACCCATAACAAAAAGTGAAATAGAATATATTCGCGGGGTAAGCGCAGACTATAGCATCCAGAAGCTTTTAGAAAAAGAATTGATCGTTATATCCGGCCGTAATGAAGATATGGTTGGCAAACCACTTATTTATAATACTTCCAAAAACTTCATGGATTACCTTGGCATCAATTCGGCTACACAACTACCACAAATAAAAGATATTACCGATGTACAAATTGTAATGCCAACTAGCGCAGAAGAAGCAACGCCGGTAGATCCACAAGGAATGATACTGGTAAGTGAACATACAGAATTGAAACAGGCCTCTTAAAAATAAACAGATCGTATTTTTCACAACTTAACCGCTCCAACTGGAGCGGTTTTTTTTGATCTGCACCGTTATAAAAATGTTTAGAAAAATACAGCCAATTTAAGTTTTGCAAAAAATAGCACTCCGGGGGTATAACTTACCTGGTCTACCGGCTTGGTCTCATTATACAATCTTGATGTATATTCAAACTGTGATTCATCCCATTGCTGGTTAAAAAGATTTTCAATAGCTACACCCACCTCATACCTTTTGCGGGTATAATTTACAGCAAGGTCTGTTATAAAATAGCCCCGTGCTGTTAAGCTATAATCACTGTTGGCTGCCCTGTTATGCAGATACCTGTAACTGATGCCGCCATTTATGCCATTTTTAAACCTGAAATCCAGTGAAGCGGTGCTGGTAAGTGTAGGGGCAAGAGGCACGTAATTATGCCCTGCCGCGCTATCTATATATCTTGGTCTGGCGGGGTTAATATTAAATCCTGCAAACAACCATTTTGTGAGTTGGTAACGGGCAGAAAAATCTATGCCTTCCCTTGCTGTTTTGCCGCTTGGTGAAACAGGACCGCCCGGCTGGCTTATAAGATCCTGTCCGAATGTAAACTCTTGCTGGAGGTAGAGATACCATATTGCAGCATTGATATAAAGATTGGGAAATGGTTTCCAGTTAGCACCAAGGTCTGCGCCATATGCTGTAGGTAATATTTCATAACCCTGGTTGGCAATAACAACCCGCGCATCATTAGAATGGAATCCCTTGCCTGCTTTTAAATACAATTGAAATTGCGAATTGAATGTATATGCGGCACTCGCTTTCGGACTTATGATAGCCTTTTGTGCATTAGGATTGACCCCTGCAAAAATATTGGATGCAAAAGTATCAACAATGGGTGCCAGGTTTTGATAATAAAAATGAAAATAGTCTGCCCGTAATCCTGCATTAAATACCCACTTACCGGTGCGCACTGTTTCGTCAATATAGCCATTTATATTCAGCTCCCGGGCTTTACCGTATTGCAGATAATTGAGAAATTGTCCGTTCTCAGTATGATCCAGCTCACTGGGATAAATATTATCGTACCGAAACCCTTCGCCCATCGTTGTTGTGAATGTGGCATTATTAACGATCATCGTCTTGTAAATCTTCCCGTTATACCCATACATATCGCGGTCATCACGCTGCCTGAATTCATCACCGGTTGTGGGGAAATAATAATAAAAGGTAAAATTGCTGATAAGGTTAAAAAAGTAATGGGAATACCATAACTGGTTATCCATAGTCCAGTTGTTGCCAAGATCCGTGGTGAGCTTCACGCTTGCATTTGTTCTTGTTGTATAACCGCCCTGAGCAGTATCCAATACACCAAAGCGGCTAGCAGTATAATCTTCTGAAACCGCCCTATCCGGTATCTCTCCTGCCGATCTCCAGCCGGAAGCCAATGTAGATGCTATGAACGTCAGTTTGCTTTTATCTCCAATCTTTGTGTTGAATTTAGCAAAGAGATTGTAGCGCGTAAAATGCTCCGCCAATGCAAAAGGCCCTCCATCTGAATACAACCTTTCCCCTGCTATATATGCGCTTGTGCCTTTCTTTCTCGCTTTTTCACCCAGCAGGTTTATCATAGCCAGCATGCGTAGTGTGTTATATTGGCCTACCTCCACTTTTATCATGTTCTGGTCAAGTACCTGCTTAGTGTTGTAAGCGACATAACCTGCTGTCGTAAAATCTCCTTTATCAGTATAGTACGGGCCTTTTCCAAAGTCATAGCTTGATACGGTTTCCGGTATCAGAAAATGCAGGTCGGCATACCCCTGCCCATGTGCCTGTGAAACCATATTTACTGGCAACCCATCTACCGAAACATTTACATCAGTACCATGATCTGCATCAAAACCACGCAGAAATATCTGCTCTGCCTTCCCACCACCCTGATGCTGCGCAATAAACAAACCCGGTATAAGCCGGAGCAAGTCCTGTGCCGACTTGGCGGGTTGCATATTGAGGTCCAATGCCGTAAGTCCGCTATATGTCTTGAACATGGTACCATTTGTAATAGTTACATCTTTCAATGTGATCGCGCCTCTTTCCATCTCTATAGACAGCGGTTTACCGACTGCAATTTTTATGAGTTGCGACCTGTACCCGATATCAGTGATAAACAGGCTATCTCCCTTTACATCATTTAAAATGAAATTCCCGTTCTTATCTGTAACCTCAACACTGCCTGACGGCCCATCCATTACTACCGCCGACTCTATAGGCTCATGCGTTATTTTATCAATCACCTTACCTTTTATCTTTACAGCAGCCATTACCGACACTCCCGAAGAAGTAACCAGTAACAGTATGAGTAATATTTTCGTAAAAGATAGATTCATCTGGTATACGTTGAAAGGCTGCTCACTATTTACATTTATTTTGACTACACAAAAAATATCCGTTGCACTGTCCAGTAAGCTGCAACCAGGGCAATAATGGTACTCACCGGTATAACAATACGCCGGCGGTAAAACGGCATTTTAGAAAACGGATGAGAAACAAGAAAGTATAAAAGCAGAATTATACTCAGTTGCCCTATTTCCACACCCACATTAAAACTGATGAGTGCGATCCCAAAAGCATATTGCGGCATACCAAGTTGTGATAGCGCTCCGGCAAAACCCATGCCATGCACCATGCCAAAAAGAAATACCATCACCAACCTGAACGGCCGTACTTTATCTGATACAATATTTTCTATAGCAAGGAATACTATAGATAATGCAATGAGCGGCTCTATGATATTAGCAGGTGGTTTTATAATACCATACATCGCCAACCCAAGTGTAATACTATGCGCCAGTGTAAACATTGATGCCTGGATGATTACTTTCTTAAGGCTTGGATTAAGGAAGAATACGCAGGTAATGAATAGTATATGGTCAAAACCTTCCGGAATAATATGCTGTATGCCTACCAGTGTATATTTCCAGAATACGGTATTGCTGCTCATTTTATCCAGTTCATACTGTATCACATGTGCAGATAAGGGCATCACAGCAATAAATAGCAACGCTGAAAGAAGTAAGAACTTTTTCATTATGGCTTATTTTATAGTTGCCAGGTTCCTGTTTTCAAGATTCATTACCTGGTACACATTCGGATTAATAGCTAAGGCATCGTGCATCATTTGGCTTCCTTTGTTAGCATCACCGGCGGCTGAATAGATAACACCTGCTTTATATAACGTAGCTGCATTTTGCGTTTTGGTAGCAAGCATTTTATCAGCATGTATTTTAGCATTAGTGAGATCGTGTTGCATATAGTATATCCAGGCTATGAGCTCATTAGCGTCTATATTATCAGGGCGCATGTTAAGGTCTGTTTGTGCGTATGATAATGCTTTATCCGGTTGCCCTGCATTTAGATATGCTGTAGCCATTTCACGGCTCACATTATGTTTTACCATGGCATCTTTAGGTTCATCATCCTGGCCCTGTTGTAATAAAGCAATTACATCATTCCTTGTTTCTTTTGCTTTGGCGGCATCACCCTTTAGCTCATAGATATCAGCCAACAGGGATACAAAGGCTACTTCACTACGCGCCTGTATCGCTTTTTTTGCATAGTCGAGCGCTCCGTCATAATTTTTCTTTGTTTTTTCCACACGGGCCATACCAATAAGTGCAAACGGATAATCCGGTCTGTAAACAAGTGATGAACGGTATAGTAGTGCGGCACTATCTAAATTACCTGTATTCAGATACAGGTCTGCAAGGTTAGTTCTT
>CAIRZD010000468.1 GCA_903882965.1 uncultured Bacteroidota bacterium | reverse complement strand
GGGACTAATTACTATTTAAAATTGTTTTACTATCGGGCCATCCATAAGATGGCCCGATTTTTTATAAATTTATTATCCAATAACTTTACAGACTTCCTGGTTTTACTTTTAATTTAATCACATGCTCAACCTGAAAATAATAATTGCCAGTACACGCCCGGGCCGCAAAGGCCCTTCTATTGCTGCATGGTTCACAGAGATTGCCCAAAAGCATACAGAATTCAATGTGGAGGTTTTAGATCTTTTACAGATCAATCTGCCATTTCTTGATGAGCCCGAACATCCAAGGTTTCAAAAATATCAGCAGCAACATACCAAGGATTGGAGCGCTATGATAAACAGTGGGGATGCATTTGTGATCGTAACTTCTGAGTATAATTACGGATACCCGGCCAGTATAAAAAATGCTATAGATTTCCTGTTTAAAGAATGGCAATACAAGGCAGTGGGTTTTGTAAGCTATGGCGGCGTATCAGGAGGCACAAGGGCCGTGCAAATGTTAAAGGGTGTGATCACAGCAGTAGATATGATGCCTATATCCACAGGTGTTCATATTCCGGCATTTACCAAGCATATAGATGAGTCAGGTAAATTTATGAACGACCCCGGCCTTGATAAATCTGCCGATGGTATGCTCAATGAGCTTTATAAATGGGCAGTAGCATTGAAGACCATGAGGGGGTAAGATAACTTACACCAATTGCTCTGAGCTCAACCACTTCCTGTAAACCGGCATATTGTGTATCTGCTCATGAAGCAGTTTTGCAATGCGCTGGTGCCCGTATTCATTTGCATGTATTTTATCTTTTTCAAAACAGGTTTTAGGAAGTACATTAATGTTTACATAATTAATGCCATTGATTAAGCAATATTGCCGGAAATAGTATGTTGTGCGTTTACAAACCAGGTCGCCCATAACAGATCCGGGGCTTTTAGGCGGTGAGATCAGAACAAATTGTGTATCTGTTTTTTTACAAGCAACTTGAATTTCTGAAAATATATTATCCAGGTATTTCATTGCCCATCTGTGCAGCATCAGCGGCATCCCGGCAAGGATGTTCATATCTCTTAATGATATCCTCGCTTTTGGGGTATATACAAAAGGACGTTCCACCTGGTTTTCGGTTAGCTTTGATGGCCATTGCATTCCCTTTTTAAATAGGCCGGGATGGAGTGTCCACCCGGTTTCATTATTTGCTGTATTATATTTTATTGATAATTTATGTAGTGGCAGTAAAGGGAATGGCCGGATAAACACACAGACAATATTTGGCCTTTTTCCTGCAATAAAAGAGATGGCCTTTTCTGCCAGTTGGTCATACGAAAGATAGCTCGCTGTATGGGTGCTGATATTCCGGTATTCCCCGGCTAATAGGTTTTTAAGGATAGAAATATAATTCCTATCTTTTTCTATGCCCGGTTGCTTATTAATGCAGCCGCCAATAAAGCCAATACTTAACTTATCCATTTCGCGACTTTAATAGTAAGTATTCATGCGGCGTTACGATCCGGTTATTCTCATCCACTAATGCAAAACTCCGGCCTTTCAGTTTTTTATGAACAAACTCGTTCTGTAACTCTTTTTCATTTTCATAAGTAGTGGTTATAGTATCATCATTGTAATAAGATGATGAGTTGAATAAGGCCGTTTGCCGCCTGTGTAGTGATATTACAGCATATGGCTGCTTACAATAAGTGTTCAGCTGGTTAACGATAAAATTTAGTGTCCGCAGATCCCCGATCCGTGCATATGAGCTGTTCCCATACCTCAGTTGTTTTCGCTCCACTTGCTTAATGATCGGCCGTACAATATCCCAGTAGGTCCGGGAGAATTGTTCCTGTACCGGGTAAATATTAGCATCTAAATGATAGTCGTAATTGCCGAAGAATACATACTCGATTTTATGCGCCACTTTTGAATTGAGTATTTCTTCCAGCTTATTGATCCCATTTAAAGTTTCAATAATAATGTTCAGTTTATACCTGTGATCAAACCGCTCCGAAAATTCTTCTAATTCTGCCGCTGATTCTACCTTGGGTATAAAGATCGAAGAGATGTTGCTGATTCCTCTTAGTAATAATTCATCATCAGCACGCGCTGTTGTATTTGCTTTGTTTATTCTTATATCAAATTGTTGGTTGGGGAGTGAACTGCATATTTTTAGCAGGTCGATTCTTGCCTGCTCTTTTAGATATATTGTGGCGTCCGGGTCTATTACGTCCTGTATGCTATCTTCAAGGTCCAGTAATATCCTGCACCCGAATTCACGGACAGAACCAATAACCTTTAATGTAGCTATCGGCTTATAGGAAGGCAAGCACTGGAATACAGTCATGCTGAATAGGTTTATATATAGCAGATGTAATTTACATCTTTTTGTTTATATAATCCTTTAATCATTCATCCTTATCAAGATAATGGCCGGTGAGCTGTATAAAGCGTCGTCACCCCAAATGTCAGCGGCCTCGCCTTTGCATCCTTAAAACCGCATTGTTCCAGAATCTCACAAAATTTCTTCCCCTCCGGGAATGCCATTACTGACTGTGGCAGGTAAGTATAAGCCTTGCTGTGCTTGGAGACCAGTTTGCCAAGCGCAGGTAGTATATATTTGAAATAAAAGCCAAAGAGCTGTTTAAAACCTGCGCGGGTAGGGTGGGAGAACTCCAGTATCACCACCTTGCCTCCCGGGCGCAGCACCCGGCACATCTCAGCGAGCCCTACCTCCAGGTGTTCAAAATTGCGCACCCCATAGGCGCACATCACCGCATCAAACTCCCCTGTGCCGAAAGGCATCGCTTCGCTATCGCCTGTTTGTAGTGTTATTATGCCATTCAGGTTATTATCGGCTATTTTTTTTCTGCCCACCTCCAGCATCTGGTCGGCAATGTCTACACCTGTTATTTTTTTAGGTTGTATTGTTTTGGCTGCAGCTATGGCCATATCGCCGGTGCCGGTAGCCACGTCCAGTATGGCTTGCGGCTGTATTTGGGCCACCGCGGCAATGGCTTTTTTACGCCAGCCTTTGTCTATCCCCATTGATAAAAAATGGTTCAAAAAATCATAGCGCCCGGCTATATTATTGAACATGTCCGCTACTTGCGCTTTCTTGCTTAAATTTGAGGCTGTATCCGGTACTATTTTGGCTGCCGGGTTATTACTTTGTACAGATTGCATTACTGCAAAAGTAAACGATTAATGATTAATGGTAAATGATCAATGATTAATGATCAGCTATATTGCAAAGAATGATGTACGATCACTACTTGTTGCCATTAATAATTAACCACTAACAATTAAGAATGGAAATAACAACCGCAAAATATATAATAAGTAGCCCTAAGGTAGAAGGCTGCCCCAAACCGGAGATGCCCGAATATGCCTTTATAGGCCGTTCAAACGTGGGTAAGTCCTCGCTTATTAATATGCTTACCAACCAGTCTAAGCTGGCCAAAACATCCAATACCCCGGGCAAAACACAGCTCATAAACCACTTCCTGATCAACAATTCGTTTTACATCGTTGATCTCCCCGGCTATGGCTTTGCCAAAGTATCCCAAAATACCCGCGCCACTTGGGAAAAAATGATAGCCGGCTACCTCCAGCACCGCCCAAACCTTATGACCGTATTTGTGCTCATAGACAGCCGTCACGAGCCACAAAACATAGACCTTGAATTTCTCCGCAAGCTGGGCGCATGGGGCGTACCCTTCAATGTAATATTCACCAAAGCTGATAAAAGCACCCAGCGCGAGGCCGCCAAGCACGCGCGCCAGTTTATAGAGGCCATGAAAAAAGAGTGGGAATTCATTCCCCGTAGCTTCATTACGAGTGCCATAAAATTCCTGGGCCGCAAAGACATACTTGGTTATATTGATGAGCTGAATAAAGAATTTGTGCTGCCTGAGAAGGAGGGGTAAGAAAACTGGCATAGATGTTGTGTAATTGTGATACAATATACTTATGAACCTTAGGCTAACTATTTTATTCCTTTCACTTTCCGTTTCCGCTAATGCCCAATACTGGTATTCGCAGGAAATAAGTGTAGGATATGGTATAGTGCCTTCCGATCAATTTCTTGATGGCAACAGGAATGCCGCAGGCGCAGGATATATAAGCTATGAAAATTTTAAGGTTTCGGGAATGTGGTTTGTGAATTATAAATTTTTTGTTGGCGAAAAGTTCTCTATCGGTTTATTCGCAGGTAGGGAGCAGGAGAGTGGTACTATGGGGGCACCTTATGATTCGGATGAACCGGTCATGCCTTTGGGGACATTTTCAAGAACAGCATATACTATTGCATCAGAAATATCAGTACAGTATAGAAGTGAAAGAAATACCAGGATTTATGCAACAGCCGGAATTGGTGTAACGATCGAGCAGGAAACGGATGTTTTTCAGCAGGCATACTATAACAATGCGCGCCAATATCTTAATTATTCAGGGCCATTGACCGGTAGTGAAACTATAGTTCCTAATAACAGGACTCACTTTAATGGGTATATTTCACCGGTGGGCATTAGCGTTGGTAATCATTTGAGAGGCTTTTTTGAAATAGGCTTTGGGTATAAAGGAATATTCAACGGTGGTATTTCCTATTATTTCTGTAAGGGTAAAAAAAAGCCTATTGAATTAATGACCTTGGACCCAGGCGACGTTGTAATATTACCACATAACTATCCTATTGGCAAGGAGCTTAAGCAAATAAAAGAAGTATGGTCGGGGAATCGCCATTTTGATCGGTTTACTGATTTCGATAAGGAGTTAGATCAAATGAAGAGAAAGACTAAATACGCGAAAGGTAATGTACTTAGAATAGATAAAATATCAGATATAAATAAGGGGCTTTACTATCAGGTGAGGGGGGAGATATTTTATACAAGTGACTTGAACGCTCTTAAGAAAGAGATAGAGAACAAGAAGAATAATAGGTGCGACACTTGCAATTATGCAAGATTAATACTGTACCGCCCGTCTACAGGGCACGGCCCTATTGTAAGGTTGAACATTAATGACACCAGTGAAATAGAGCTATTCTCTCGTGATAAATATGTTTATAAAATAAGACAAGAAGGTGAGTATAAAATATCTGGCACAGGCGGTAAAATCGTGCTCATAAATGTGAGATTCGGCGGTAGATACTATATCAAGGTATTTGCTGACGTAAATGTACCAGAACACAAAAAACGAAGGTCATTTAAAGCAAAGCAGGATAGGGCAAAAGCAAAAGTGAATAAATATATGTCAAGACCTGTCCTTATGGACAATATGCAGGGAGAGCTAGAAAGTTGCCTGGCAAAAAAAAACCTCATTATGGAACTTGGAAAAGGGCTAAATAAATATGGATCAAAATAACAAGGCATCAAATCTAGTATAATAAAAACATGGAAATAACATTAAAACTAATTGCCACCACCAGCAATTTAAGAAAGGAAGCGACTGACGATTACTGGGGCACGGTCATCACAGAGATTACCCTGGCAGACGACATACCTACTGAGGCATTCGAGCGCATAGAAGACTTCTCCCACCTCGAGGTCATCTACTACTTTGATAAGGTCGCCGATGATAAAATTGTTTTTTCCGGCCATCCCCGCGGCAACCCTGATTATCCGCTGATGGGTATCTTCTGTCAACGCAAGAAAGACCGCCCCAATAAGATAGGCTTATGCACCGTAGAACTACTTGCCCACAACGGGCGTACCATAATAGTAAAAGGCCTTGATGCCATTGATGGCACACCTGTACTGGATATAAAACCCTTTTTCAAAGAGTTCCAGCCCCATACCGAAACCCAGCAACCTGCATGGGTCGCAGACCTGATGAAAGATTATTGGAAATAAAAAAGCCCAGAACCAAAGTTCAGGGCTTTCTTTATAAGAAGTAAATTAGATTAAAGAGGATATTGCGTTGCTGGTTTCGTTGTATTTATTGGTGCCACAAAAGTAACAGCATTCACCGCTTTTGGAGTAGTGATAGTATGGCCTGCTTTGCCGGCATGTATTTTAGCAATCGTTGGTGCAATTACCAGCGCTACAATAGACATCAGCTTTATCAGGATGTTCATAGATGGCCCTGATGTATCTTTGAATGGATCGCCTACTGTATCACCGGTTACAGATGCCTTGTGTGGTTCTGATTTTTTGTAGTGAACCACGCCGTTGATTTCCACACCTTTCTCGAAAGATTTTTTAGCGTTATCCCAT
>CAIRZD010000467.1 GCA_903882965.1 uncultured Bacteroidota bacterium | reverse complement strand
TGCGTATTTGGGATTTTTGTTCTTCAAATAGTTTCTGAAGCTCAGTTTTATTAAAAACTTTATGCGTCTTTTTTGTAAATATTGCCTGAAAATGTTGCTGGTATTGCTTTTTGAGCATCGATATAACTGATGAATGAAAGTACATGTACTTTCATTCATCGAAGTTACCAATTTTTCGTGACATAAATAACTCATAATCACAAAATTACATGCGATTGGATCTCAAATGTCAAGTATCTTGCGCAATTTACTTGACATAACTTTCCTGTAATAAACACTCAGTTAAACTATTTAGATGTCAAGTAAATTGCGCAAAACACTTGACATTTTAAATTATTAACTATATTTGCTGAATGAAAGTATCTGAGAAAATAGAGAGCGCATTACTTAAAATGCTACAAGGCAATACCTTCAATTATAAAGAACTTGGAATAACTCCAAAGGAATATGTAGCAGCAACGAAAGCTATTGAAAGATTAATTAAGAAAAAAGTTATTGAAAGAGCTTCAACTGGTCTGTTTTACAAACCAAAGAAAACCGTATTTGGGAACCTTAAACCGACAGAAGAAGAACTACTAAAACCATATCTTTTCGAAGGTAATAAGCGCATCGCATACATTACTGGAACAGCACTGTTCAATAGAATGGGCATAACTACACAAGTACCTAGGAATATAAAAATAGCAAGCAGAGAAAAGCGGATAATAACCAAAATTGGAAATATTCAAGTAAGACCTGTTAAAAGCTACACAGACGTAACGGATAAGAACTATTATTTGCTAGAATTACTAGACGTTATAAAGGATTTCAAAACTATACCAGATACTGATAAAACACAAACTACCCGTTTTCTATTAAACAAAATAAACCAACTATCCGATAAAGAGAAAATAACGCTAATAAAGATTGCATTAAAGTATCCACCTAGAGTTCGAGCTTTAACAGGAGCATTACTAGATAAAATAAAACAAAATAACCAACTGCAAGAATTAAAAAATAGCATAAATCCATTAACTATGTATAAGTTTGGAATAACAACTAAAGAATTATCAACAATTATTGATTGGAACATTTGTTAGTTATGAAATTACACCAAAATAAAGCGCTTTTTAAAGACGCTGTAATTGCAACATCACAGCGACTTGGCATCCCAGAAATTTATATCGAGAAAGATTACTGGGTTACTATTGCATTATATGAAATATTCCATTCTGAAATTGCTAAACAAGCTGTATTCAAAGGGGGAACAGCCTTGTCAAAATGTTATAAATTGGTAGAACGTTTTTCAGAAGATGTAGATATTGTCATCATAAAAAATGAAGGAGAGTCTTCTAATCAATTAAAGAATAAAATTAAAGCAATTACTGAGGTTGTTAGCAAGATTATGCCTGAAATTGAAATAGAGGGGATAACTAACAAAATGGGGCAAATAAGAAAAACTGCACATCAATACAATAGAGAAGATTTAAAAGGCACATTCGGACAAGTAAGGGAGCACATAATTGTTGAAGCTACATGGCTTGGAAGTTCATATCCATTTATTACTGCGGAAGTAAGTTGTTATATTTCAGAAATGATGATAGCAACAGAGCAGGTGGCTCTGATTAAAGAGTACAACTTAACACCATTCCCTGTAAAAGTGTTAAGCAAAGAAAGGACATTATGTGAAAAAATAATGAGCCTAGTTCGATTTTCATTAACAGAAAATCCATATACCGATTTAGCAAACAAAATCAGGCATATTTATGACTTGCATCAAATGCTTAAAAATAAAGAAATAGAGGATTTCTTCAATGGGCCTGAATTTGATACATTATTAGTGAGAGTAGGGAATGACGATGTAATTAGCTTTAAGAATAATAATGAATGGCTAAAAAAACATCCTAAAGATGCTATAATATTCAAAGACCCACAAGGCACCTGGGATAAAATAAAAACACCTTACAATACAACATTTAAAGATTTAGTTATTGGTGATTTGCCTCCAGAGAAAGATATTGTAAATACGCTACAGAGAATCGAGAATAGACTTCAGGGAATAAAATGGGATATAGTAACTGGTGAGTATCCCCACGAGCAACCACATATTGCTAACCCCTTGCCCAGTCTTTAATTTTGCTCGGTAAAAATCCGGCAATGGCAAATAAATCCAAGCAACGGCAAAAGATGTTCTCAATGATAAAGAACTGGAAGGAGAGCGGGCAAAACCAAAAGGCATATTGTGAAGCCCATACAATTCCCTATCACCAGTTTCATTATTGGTACAAGCGATATAAGTTATCCCATACCCCGGCAAATGATAATAAGCCTTCCTTTGTCCAGGTTCAATTACCTGTTATTGAAGATAAAAGTTGTGCAGAGATTATTTATCCGGATGGCAGGAGGATATTATTTCACCAGGCAGTAGAGGTTAGTTTCCTAAAAGCCTTATTAGGTTAAGTATGTTGCAGATATCAACTAACTGCCGGTACTGGCTTTACCGAAGTGCTACCGATATGCGTAAGAGCTTCGACAGTCTATGTGGCATTGTACAAAATGAATTGAAACAGAATACCCTAAGCGGAGATGTATTCGTTTTTATAAACCTTCGTCGCACACACATAAAGATGCTGACCTGGGAACGGGATGGCTTTGCCCTCTATTATAAACGTCTGGAGAAAGGCACTTACGAGGTACCCAAACAAGGCAAGGATGGTTCAATAAATGTAAGTGCCCAACAACTAATGCTGATGCTTCATGGCATCAGTCTGAAGCAGGTAAAATACCGTCCACGTTATCAACATTCCGGACAATAATGTGAATAAAAAAAGTTGCAAAATGGTACTTTAGGATAGTATATTTGTAATGAATGGAAGCCGCTCTGGTATTAGATTATAAGGCACTTTACGAAGAACAAAAGGCACAAAATGAAGCCTTACAATTAACCATTTCTGCTCTTCGTCATGAACTCGATCAGCTAAAGAAAATAATTTATGGCAGCAGGCATGAACGCTTTATTCCTGAATCGCTGCAAATAGCTCAACTTACCCTCGATCTGGCAGTTGAAACAGTTGCACCGGAAACTCAAACAAAGGAAATAACCTACACCAAAACAATAACTGATACTTCAAAGAAGCAGATTGAACATCCAGGCCGCTCACCTTTACCAGCACACCTACGCAGGGAAGAAACAATACTGGAACCGGCAAACGTTACTGAAGGCAGTAAGAAGATAGGTGAAGAAGTAACAGAAGAACTTGAATATACTCCGGGTGAGTTATTTGTTAAGAAATACATCCGTCCCAAATATTTACTTCCGCAGGTTTCAGGTACTGTTAATGCTGAGATTATCATTGCGTCCATGCCCATCCGTCCATTAGAAAAAGCCATAGCAGGCCCCGGATTGCTGGCACAGATAGTTATTGACAAATACGTTGACCACCTTCCACTTTATCGGCAGATGCAGCGTTTTGAAAGAGCAAGAGTAAAAATTGCTTATTCAACCATTTCAGATTGGGTGAGCGGCACCTGCAAGTTGATAATCCCACTCTATGAGGCATTAAAAGCCGAAGTATTGCATAGCGGCTATGTTCACGTTGACGAAACGCCAATCAAGGTTTTGGATAATGACAAAAAAGGTAAAACCCACCGGGGCTTTTTCTGGGTATATAATAACAGTCCGGGGAAAATTGTGTTTTTTGATTATCAGGAAGGCAGGGACAGCAAGGGGCCGGAAGGTATATTGAAAGAGTACAAGGGTTATCTGCAAACAGATGGCTACCAGGTCTATGATTCTTTTGGACAAAAGGAAGGAATTACCCTGTTTCATTGCATGGCTCATGCAAGACGCTATTTTTCGGAAGCCCGTGATAATGATGCTGCCCGTGCTGATTATGTATTGGGACAGATGCAACAACTATATGCCATAGAGCGAAGCTGTAAGGAAAAGGAACTGGATTATGACCAGCGCAAGGAAATACGCATGAAGGAGGCTACACCTATCCTTGAAGCATTGGGCAAATGGATTAAGGAACAATACATCCAAACTCTCCCCAAAAGCCCGATAGGCAAAGCATTGGCATACAGCATTCAGCGTTGGGATAAACTATGCCTTTATACAACTAATGGAATGCTGAGTATTGATAATAACCCGGTCGAGAACAGCCTTAGAGGCGTTGCAATCGGTCGCAAGAACTACTTGTTCTGCGGTTCACACGAAGCAGCTAAACGAAGTGCCATGCTTTACAGCCTGCTGGGTACTTGCAAGATGAATGGAATAAACCCATTTGAATGGCTCAAAGATGTATTGGAGAGAATACCATCCCATCCAATCAACAAAATCAAAGAGCTATTGCCTCGATAAATGACCATACTATTTGCCCCTGCCGCCTTTTTCCTTATAGCAATTTGCTTTGTATTTATATGGCTAATATGAGGATGAATTACCGTACTACGGAATGATTAAGGTTATTAATATATGGGGGGGGGGGATTTTTCTTATTGAAAATATTATCTTTGAAACAAAATATTTTTTATGAAGCATACCATTTACTTATTGGCATTTACGTTTGTCTCTTTGTTTATAACAAACTGTGCCTTTGCACAAGGCATGTCTGTAAACACCACAGGCACCGCTGCCGATGCCTCAGCAATGCTCGATGTAGCCTCATCCACAAAAGGTATGCTGGTGCCGCGTATGACGACCACACAGCGCACGGGTATCAGTTCTCCCGCAAAGGGACTGCTGGTATATGACAGTACACTGGCTTCTTTTTATTACAACAGCGGCACACCGGCATCACCCTCATGGACCTTGCTGGGCGGCAGCAGCTTGCCCACCGGCACAAACGGGCAAGTACTGCAATTAGTGAGTGGTGTGCCAACTTGGGTGGGTACTACACTTACCATTGGCGCAAGCTACGGTGGTGGCATAGTAGCCTACATACTGCAACCCGGAGATGCCGGTTATAACCCGATTGTGCAACATGGGTTAATAGCCGCCACCAGCGACCAGAGTACAGGCACACAATGGTATAATGGCAGTTATACAACGACAAATGCCATTGGACAATCTATTGGCACAGGCAGTACCAACACCACGTGCATTGTCTCTAATCAGGGTTCAGGTAGTTATGCTGCGCTTTTATGCCGCCAGTATACAGGAGGCGGTTATACCGATTGGTATTTACCAAGCCTGGATGAATTAAATAAATTATATATTAATAGAGTTGCAATAGGTGGTTTTGCCAGTGCCAGCTATTGGAGTTCGAGTGAGAACCACCCCAGCGGCGCGTGGGGCCAGTATTTCGCCAGTGGCTACCAGGGCGACGACTACAAGGACTTCACAAGCTACGTGCGTGCAGTTCGGGCTTTTTAATAATTTAACTATTTAGCTATTTAAAAAGAATATCCGCGAAGCGGAAAAATTTCAAAAAAATGGCGTTGTATTATGAACTGCCTGTGTATAAGGATACATACAAGCTGATTCTTAAAATATTTGAATGTACAAAGGATTTTAGCAGAGAATATAAATACACTCTGGGGCAGGATATGAAACGCGATGCCTTGCAACTGGTAAGGAGTATATACAGAGCCAATAAATCGGCAAATAAGAAAGAACACTTGGATACATTTATTGATGATTTTGAGTTATTGAAATTGGAAATACGCCTTGCTACTGATATGAAAATACTACCTACGGGCAAGCAGGCAGAATTAGGCATACTGATGGATAGTATAGGTAAGCAAATAACTGGCTGGCGTAAAACCCAACCTGAGTAAGCCGGAATTATTGCTGCCATGGTGGTAATAAGCGAGTATGTTTTGTTTAAAAGCGATAAAGGGACTGCTTTCTTACAGAGGGTAGTTAAACGCGGATTGCAGGCTAACCAAATCCATAGAAAATGCTATGGCAAATTGTGTTGCCCTGTGGTTGCAATAAATGCAAGGAGCCTTGTATTTATAACAACGCCTTTATTATTTAATGGTAGTGGTTTTGCCAGTGCCAACTATTGGAGTTCGAGTGAGAACAACACCAACAACGCGTGGAACCAGAATTTCAACAGTGGCAACCAGAACAACAACAACAAGAACAACACAAACTACGTGCGTGCAGTTCGGGATTTTAAACAAGACAATCAGAGGCTATCTCTATAAATAATGATAGCCTCTGATTATTTTATTCGCTTAGTTTGTAATTTGGGGTTTATGCAATTGAGCTTGTTTGATAAACCTACTATTGAACTGTATGCCGACAAAGGCAAGATAACACCCGAAGCGTTATTCGAGGCCTATTTTACCTGCCGGAAAAATAAACGGAACAACTACAATGCGCTGGCTTTTGAGCTGGATTACGAGCATAACCTTGTAGAGCTGCTGAATAAAATAAACAACCACGAATATAAACCCCGGCGGAGTATTGCGTTTATTGTAGATAAGCCCGTAAAGCGGGAGATTTTTGCCGCTGATTTCGGAGACAGAGTAGTGCATCACTTAATTATCAACAAACTCAATCCATTATTTGAGCGGGAGTTTATTTATGATAATTACTCATGCAGAGTAGGTAAAGGAACTCATTTTGGTATTGGTAGGGCAGATACATTTATCCGGAAATGTTCTGAAAACTATAAGACTGATTGCTATATACTCAAACTGGATATTCAGGGCTTCTTTATGCATATCAACAGGCAAATACTATTTGACAGGCTGCAACAATTTATCAGGGATAAATACCATGAAAATGATATGCTGCTACTGACTGAACTGTGCAGGATAGTAATTTTTAATGACCCGACTAAAAACTGCATCATAAAAGGCAGAAAAAAAGATTGGGAAGGATTGCCAGATAATAAAAGTCTTTTTCATAGTCCGTACAATTGCGGTCTTCCTATCATAAAACCAAAAACTACAGCAAAAATTACTGGCGGCACTAGTTCCATAAGGGACGCTATGGTTTGTACGAAACCAAAGCAAGTCGCTTGGTGCAGGTCCCAGATTAAATGAGTATGTCGTCGCAACTGACGTAGATGGATATATGTATATCGTATACCCTTTTGTAAACGACGCCGCAGTCGGCAATTGCAGATACGCGACTCCAGAACTGGGTAGAACGAAACGGTAGACCTGATCGGCGGCTGGGATGAGTGTAGGGCTGGTCGGACTATTAGAAACGGCGGTGCCTGAGTTGCCTATTGTTCCAAATGCCGTTCCACCTGAAATGGTTTGATTGCTGATATTTGTAATTCTTCCTTTTGCATCAACACTGAATTGGACGCTCTGTGTACTGCTGCCGTAAGTGCCTGCTGTTACGCCGGATGTTGCCAGGGCTAGCGCGCCGGTTGAGGCTAGTGTTGCGTCACCACTCACACTCACCGGTGTGGTCGGCACTGTCCCTCCCGCTCCGGTCAGGTACACCTGCCCGCCCGTAGTTCCGGCCGATAGCGAGGAACCGGCGCTCACCGTTTGCCAGCTATTATCGCCACGTAAGAAGGTAGTGCTGCTTGCCGTACCCGTGGCGCTCAGCGCATTCACACTCACAGAGTTGGTAGCCAGCTTGGTTCCGCTCAGGCCGCCTGTGCTGGCATTCATAGCGGTAACAATATCATTACCGGCTGCGGAGCTGATGGTCGGGTTAGGATAAGAGCCTGTAAGGTCGCCACCCGCTGTGCCGCCGGGAGTGTTGATCGCTACCCACGCACTGCCATTATAGTAGTTAAACTGGTTGGTTGTGGTGTTATAGATCAAAAGACCCTGAGCAGGCGAGGTAACCGAGGACGTACCGGCGATCCTTGGCACCAGCATACCCTGCGTGGTAGAGCTCACATCCAGTATAGCGCTGCTGTTAGCCGTTGTGCCCGTGGTGTTTACGGCCATCCCCTGCGCGCCTGCTTTACTGTAGCCGCATAATATTGCGGCTGTGATAACGGTAGTGAATAAGTATTTCCTGATCATATTTTTTGGCCTCCGTTTATTAACACTATGATTTGGTATAATCCGCTATTTCTAGATTATTCCGTAAAAATATATGTTAAACGAACCTTTGTTTTGGTATAAATACCAGTCACATACCCCTTATTTCTGGTATTTTCTCTTTCGGTTCCTTATTTCTGTTATTTTCACTCCGCCCGCAGGGCCTTAGTATTTTATTTAAACTTACCGGTATAATATGCGCTATATCCTTACTTTATCCATACTGCTTCATTTTCATCACCTCTTTGCACAGGTTCAGCCGGCCGAAGGCAGCAGGCTCAATTACCGGTTGGCTGGGCTCTATGCTCCATCCTGCAGCAATTGTGAATTCCAGGTGGCCATGGGCAGCTTCATGGATGCTGATTCGTTTGCCCGGCAGCCATTGTTAACACAGCAAAGCCGTGATGGCCGTGCCATAATAGAATTACCGGCTTTCGGCAAGGAGTATACCTGGCGCACAATGGACAGCAAAAAGAAGAAGCCCGGCAGCCTGCATCACTTCAGCACTATGCCTTATGCTAATGCATACGCCTCAAAAGTGCAATTGCGCATCATCAGCAACACGGGTAAGTACAATGACTGTTATGTTTTTGTAGATGCCACCCATACATTGTACAATATGAAGGGCGAACAACTATGGTTCGTACCTGATTCATTACTGTTATCGACTACAAAAACAGGTATGCGCGATTTAAAAGTAACACCCTTCGGCACCATCACCTACCTCGCAGAAGACCTTGCCACGGAAATAGATTATAACGCAAAAGTGCTGATGAATGCCACCGGAACAGGCGAAGTGAGCGGGGACAGTATAGCCCATTTTCACCACCAGCTCACCCGGCTTTCAAACGGCCACTACATGGCATTGGGCAGCGAGCACATAGCCTTACCGCTACCTTACTATCACCCCGACACTACCCATCGGCAGGACAGTGCCGTTACCAGGTCATCCGACGGAACAGTAATGCAAAACCTGGAATTCGGCACCATCATAGAGTACGATGCTACCGGCAAGGTAATATGGAGCTGGAAGTCATCTGCTTATTTCAAAAATTCAGACCTCTTCACCCATTACCTACCCGATGGCACATTTGCCGAGAAAGATGTGCACGAGAACGCTTTTTATTTTGATGAGCAGGAAAAGGTCATTTACCTCGGCTTCCGCGAAGTAAGCCGCATCCTGAAGATCAAATATCCCGAAGGAACTGTGATCGCAGCATATGGCCCGCAATTACAACACAGCATTGAAGACCTCTATGCCGGCACCTGGTGCGGGCAGCATTGCATAGGCAAAACCACCACCGGCAATCTGTATATATACAACAACAATTCCACTACTTTCGATGCCATGCCACAAATACTGGAAGTCAAAGAATCTAATGACAAGCCGGATGGCCTCGAACAGATATGGAAATATGATTGTACGCCCGATGGCATGACAGAAAACGAACACAGTAGCTTCCTGCAGCAAACAGCCATGTTACAACAAACTAACAATACGGGCGTTAAAACATATCCTGTACATCTGTCTTCCGGCGGCAACGTAATAGATATGGGCCATGACGCATATTTTGTGTCCATGAGCGGCGTCTTTGCAAAGATGTTCATCGTCAATAAAAATAACGAAGTGCTTTGGAGCGCCGTACCCGAGCTTACGTTTTTCCCCGGCGCGCCACCCACCCCCATCGCCACCTACCGGGCAAGTATCATTACCCGCAAACAGCTGGAGCAACTGATCACCAATACCCGGTAGGCTATGCTGGCTTGGTTATTTGCTAATTGAATCCTTGTTTCGGTATAAATACCAGTACCTTATCCATTAATTCTGTTATTTTCACGTTTGCTAATTCACACATATTGCATTTGATCAGGATGCTCCAATCGCTGTATATTCCATATAAACATTTTTGGGCGATGCTCACCTTTGCATCTCTTTTATGTTGTGCTACAGCTACTGCCCGGCAAAGTGGCGTTAAGCCAGGCGCCGATACAACGCATTTGCGGCAAATAATAATCTATGATTATCTGCACACAAACCCTGATAGTGGGATTACAGTGTTGCAACATGTTTTCCAGCTGTGCGTCAATGCCGACTGGACATCGGGTGCGTATAATGCCCTGAACAGAATGGGCATTATTTACATCGCTAAAACTGATAATAACCATGCGCTCGAGTGCTATTCCAAATCACTCGGGTATTCCGCCGATGCTGACGATAGTGCCACTGCTTACTACAACATTGCAAACTTGTATAACCAGCAGGGAGATTATCCTCATGCTGCCGAGAACTGCTATGAAGCCCAGCGCCTGGCCGAAAAAAGCACCCTGAAACACGCTATATACATCCGCGTTTTAGTATACAATATGCTGTCTGCAATAAATGGCGTCTTGCAACAGGATAGTAAGGTAATGCTCTATTCAAAACTCGCAGAACAAACCGCCCGGCAATATGGTTTTTACGAAGAATTGATTACAATACTCAATAATGAGGGTGGCAAATACAGGGAGCATCACAAAATAGACAGCGCCCTGCTGTGTATACAGGAGTCACTTTCCCTGTGCGAAAAAAAACACCTTAACACGCTTTTGGGCGAAACGTACGAAGAACTCGGTGAGGTCTACCTCGATTCCGGCCGCTACGAAAAAGCAATAGAATATTTTAAACAATCCATAGACCCCAAAAAATGCAGTGATGATTTTTACCTCATCAGCAATTATTCATCTTATGGTATTGCAAAAGCATTATACAAGCTGAAGCGTTATAAAGAAGCGGAAACCCTCTTGGTAAAAACCATTGATACCGGTAAGGCACAAAATATCCGCGACAATCTTGTCAATGAGTACGCCCTGCTAAGCGATATTTACCGCGCCACAGGCGAGTGGCAAAAAGCATTTTATGCCCTCGATACTGCGCATGCGCTCAGTGACGCGCTCACCGGCTCCGAAAAAGCCGCTGCCATAAATCAGATGGACGTAAAATATAAAAACGCTGAAAAAGACAAAGAACTCACTCAAAATAAGTTGCTGATAGCCGAGCAGAAAAATAAAATAACACAGGAGCGCATATGGATGCTAGCCATAGGCGGCAGTGCATTATTATTGCTCCTTATTGGTGCCGGCGCTTATATGCAGCTTGTCGGCAGTCAGCGCACCCGTGAGCGCGAAAACAAGATACAAGTACTCAAAGCCGTGGTCGAAAGCAGTGATTATGAGCGCGGCCGCATCGCCCGCGAGCTGCACGATGGCATTGGCAGCATGCTGGGCGCCGCCATGCTCCGCTTTAAAGCCATTCCACAGGAAAACCCCGCCTTCGCCGAAACGGGCGCGTACAAAGATGCTATGTCTATTCTTCAGGATATGGGGCAGGAGATCAGGCAGGCCGCCCACAACCTCATGCCCGATATATTGCTGAAGCAACCATTCACCGATGCCATAAAAGCCTATTGTGATACCATACAGGAAACAGGCACCTTCCGGCTCGATTGCCAGAGCTTTGGCGATTTCGAGCAACTTACAAACATCGAGAAACTCAATCTCTACCGTATCGTCCAGGAACTCGTGAAAAATGCAGCTACCCACGCAGCTGCTTCAAAGATCCTGGTGCAGCTCATGCACAATACCAGTGGCAAAGTATTAACTGTTGAAGACAACGGTATAGGCTTCGACGTTAATAATAAAAAAGAAGGTATGGGCTTGCCCAATATACAAACGCGCGTCAGCAGTATGGGCGGTCAAATGACCATTGAGTCATTGCCAGGCAAAGGCACCACCATCATCATAGAGATACCCGGTATAATGAACGAAACAAATAGTTAGCTGTTAAAAAATAAGAGGAAGCCCCTTTAGGGGTTTGGGTTTTATGAAAATAAAAGTAGCCATAGCAGACGATCACCCACTCATGATATCCGGCATCAGGATGCTCCTCGCCGGAGATCCGCAGTTGGAGCTTGTCGGCACCTAGAATAGTGGCGACGAATTACTCCCCGGCATCCGCACCATTACCCCCGATGTGCTCATACTCGATATACACATGCCCGGGCAGTCGGGTGAAGAGCTGGCCGAGATCATATACATACGCCACCCCAAAGTAAAAATACTGGCGCTCACCAATGAAGACAGCATATACTATGTGCGCAACATGCTGCGCAAAGGCGTGCGTGGCTACATCCTGAAAACTGCCAGTGAAAGCAACCTGCTCAGCGCCATACATAAAGTGCACAAAGGCGAGCAATATATAGAAAACACCCTCATGGAGCGTGTACAAAAAAAGAAGCAGCAGGCAAAAAAAGAAACACCCGCCACACCCATAATATCCGATCGCGAAATAGAAGTGTTACGCCACATATCCCATGGCATGACCAGCCGCGAGATTGCCGAAACAATAGGCGTCAGCAAGCGCACCATAGACTATTACCGCCTCAGCATGCTCACCAAGCTCGGCGTAAAAAACGTAAGCGCCCTGATCAAAAAGGGTATTCAGCTCGGCCTCATCGAGTAGCGTAGCAATCCCGGTCAACTGAAATACATGAGGCCCTCCAAAAACTAATTAAATTAAAATCCCTTTACCATATTGCATTAACAATAATAAAATATATTGACCACCCCTTAATTTGATCAACATCAGTTCAACACTATTTTTTTACTCTCAGAAAAGTGTATACACTTTTACACCTCCACCAATTCTCCCTCCTAATTTTACACAATAGCCTTAGCTATATCCTGGCAAAAAAAGATACCGAAACACACCTTATTTTCTTAACCAGGCAAATAACATTAAAATAAACACCAATGCATAAAGTCGCCACAATACAGAGACAATATCGCGACATTTTTGAGACATTCCCTAACCCCTATGCTGCGCTTAACTCCTCATAAAAATTGATCATTATGGCACATCATAAAATGATTGTGATCATTGTTTACTATTAATGAAATGCATTGCTTTGCTGATTATAAAAAAGCATAAATAATTATATGGAAGAACTGGTCAATAATGTCAACATTGCAAAAATGGAAAGGATCCCGGTAAAACGACTTGTATCAAAAAGAGATATCGGTATCGAAGCATTCGAACTGGAAAACGGGAATTTAATGCTTGAAGCTACTTTACTGGATCCATATCATTTGATAAGATTGAATATCCACATTGAACCACATTCAAAGACAATAGTAAATGCCAAAAGTGAATTTGCAAACCATCCTCATACAGCCTGCCCCTGGGTTGCTGAAAAAGCTAAATTATTAATAGGACTTAAGATTGAACGGGGAGTTACAAAAATGATTTTACAAAAACTCGGTGGTAGTGAAGGGTGTGTTCACCTAAAGGAATTAGCACTTGAAACCATCAATTTTGCTGCAACCACTTTGATAGGTTATGACGAAGGTTTTGGTTTAATGAGCCGCGATTTTAATATACTTAATGAACATCAAAAATTTGAGATATCAAAGCACTTACTTGTTAACACATGTTTTATTTACAAAGAAAAATGAACCGAAAAACTATCTCTACTGAAGCTGGCTTTATCAAAAACTACTTGTCTTCGGCGGCATTACCGCTATCTCCATTTGTGCCTTTCATCTCATCGTCGTGCTTTGCTTTAGCTTCTTCTATCTCAAATTCCAATTCGGGGTCTATATTTTGGGCTTCTACTTTTTTTGATTTTTCCATAAGCTCTTCATGATGATCCTGCAGCCATGCAAGCAACTTTTTCCCATAAGACATTCGCGTAAATAACACATACAGCACCGGCACAATAAATATTGCAATTGCAGTAGATGCAATCATACCACCAAGAACTGTTACCCCGATTGTATTGCGGGCTTTAGCCCCCGCACCTGTAGCCAATACTAATGGCATTACACCAAGAATAAACGCGAAAGACGTCATAATAATAGGGCGAAGCCGCAATCCAGCACCTTCAATTGTTGACTTTACAAGTTCCTCCCCACGATCCACACGCATCTTCGCAAATTCCACAATAAGGATAGCATTTTTTGCAGAAAGGCCAATGAGTGTGATTAACCCTATTTGCGCATATACATTATTTGTGAGCTTCGTTGCAATTGTCAATGCCAGTATGGCCCCAAATGCACT
>CAIRZD010000466.1 GCA_903882965.1 uncultured Bacteroidota bacterium | reverse complement strand
CAAACAATAAAGATCACTAAAGAGTAAAAGATTGTATCGTTATATATAAACAAGCCCTGCAACAGCAGGGCTTGTTTATTAAAAGGGTTATCCTTTAATGTTAGATGGCAAATGCGATATAAGGCATGGAAAAGGGGCTCAATGCGGGTCTAATTAAATGTTATTGTGAAGATATGCTGATCGGCTGTGTATTGATACCGGATAGAATAGCCCGCAGTGTCGCATATTTGCTTTATTATAGATAAGCCAAGGCCTGTGCCATCCTGCATATTGTTATCTCTGTAAAAAGGTTTAAATAATTTGACGGTATCGAGTTGCTTGTTGGGCGAGGTATTTGATATGGTCAGTGTTTTATTTTGTAATTCTATTGTAACGCTGCCACCGTGTTTATTGTAACGGGTAGCATTATTGATAATGTTGTTAGCGAGTATGTCTGCCAAGTGACTGTGGAAAAGGGCAGTAGTGGGTTCTAATTTTAAAGTAAGTGCCAAGTGCATTTCTTCCATGATCTCGGTATACTCATCGATTTTATCTTTAATGATTTTGTCAATGTCAACCGGTTCATTTAAGGCGAACTGTTTGTTCTCTACTTTAGTAAGCAGCAGCAGAGATTGATGTAAACGAGAGAGTCTTTGTACACCCTTTTCAATATCTGTTATACCCTGTGCGTTTCTTTGCAATAAAGGCTCATTTTGAATGAGCATATCTAACTTTGTGCGGATGATAGCTAGCGGAGTTTGCATCTCATGCGCGGCCTGGCCGGTGAAATTTTTAAGCGAGTTATAATCATGCTGTATCCTTTCTATCATTTCATTTATACTCCGGTTGAGCAAACTAAATTCTTCTATTTCGGTATTTTCGAGTGAGAACGTGTCTGCTAAATGATAGTTTTCTACCTGGTCAATTGTCCGGTAGAATGGTTTCCATAGCTTGCGTATCACTGTTCTGTTTATAAGATAACCTGCAAGTAATATAAGGGCGATGACCGCGATCGTCACTCCTATTATCACTTGTAATAAAGATTCGGTTTCTTCAAGTGGCTTGTCGACAGTTACAAGATAATATTTACCACCGGCCTCTATTGTAAACTGTAGTTCTCTTTGGTTTTCTTCTTCCTTGTCATGGTTGTTTTTTATGCTGCGGAATAAGGGGGCACTTTTTTTGCTTGCCAGGGTGTAGGATGTGGATTGATTTTTAGTGTGTACGATTTCGGGAAGTGCATTATGCAGGTTTGAGAAAGTAACGATCTCCTGTTGTTCGGATTGCAATTCTTCATCTAATTCCCTGATGAGTATAAAATTCAGGAGAAAATAGAAGGAGCAACTGCCGATAATAAATATCAATATGGTGGCAGTAATATTTAACCGGTTATATTTTTCAAATAATTTCAATGAATAGCAAATTTATATCCCATACCATAAACGCTGTGTATATAATCTTCTGCGCCTGCCAATAATATTTTTTTTCTCAGGTTTTTAATATGGGCATAAATGAAGTCATGATTATCAGCCACATCCATATCGTCTCCCCAAAGATGGGCTGCAATTGTACCTTTAGAAAGTACCCTGTTCTTATTGATTATAAGATATACCAGGAGATCATACTCTTTGCGGGTCAATGAAACCAGGTTATTGGCAATGATTACGCTCTTGGCCTGTGTGTCAATTTTTATTTCTTCGAACATGAGTAAATCACTTCCCTGTAAATTTTTCCGGCGGATAATAGCGGCGATCCTCACGCTTAGTTCGGATAGATGAAAAGGTTTGGTGAGGTAATCGTCGGCACCGAGGTTAAGGCCAGTTATTTTATCATCAAGTTCATTTTTGGCAGAGATGATAATAACCCCATCGGTTTTGTTAGCGGTCTTGAGTGCCTTTAATATCTGTAATCCGCTACCACCAGGTAACATGAGATCGAGCACGATACAGTCGTACTGATAAAGCTCTGTTTTCTGAAGCGCGTCATTGTAATTACTTACTGATTCGCAGAGATATTGCTGCGAAGAAAGATATTCAACCATGCTTTTATTTAAAGCCGGCTCATCTTCAACAATAAGGATTTTCATTTTCAGCGTTTATTTACCAACAACTAATACCTGGAAAGTGCCGGGTACCATACCGGGTCTTCTCCCCTGTTCGCCCGGGTTTGGAGCAGCAAAATCGGCGGTAGGGAGGTATACTTTATGTGTTTTTTCATCGATGGCAGAAGTGCGCGCCCCTTTTTTTGTTGGGAGGTTATCTATCACTTCAAAGTCTTTTGCTGATTTTTCGTGTATGATAGTTAGTGTGCCTTCGCCATTAGAACTAAATACGTTCTTCAACTCAGGATCAAATACCACTCCATCGCAACCATCGCCGATAGGTAGTTCTTTTACAACTTTTCCATTCTCGGCATTTACTACAATAAGTAATTTATTGTCGCAGCCGGCGAAAAGTCTTTTTGTTTTTAAATCTATAGCAAGGCCTGAAGGTTCTTTGCCACTGCCTATTTTCCAGCGGTTATCAACGGTAAATGTTTTTGTGTTTACAACAGCTATTTCACTTTGGTCTTCAATATTAATATAAAGATTACCGGCTTCGTCGCTAACCGGCGTTTCGGGCTTGCCGCCGAGCGCTACGGTTTTTATTACTTCATTAGTTGCGGGATCAATTACAGATAGGTCTTTACTGCGGCCATTACATGTGTATACTTTTTTAGAATAGGGATCATACATAATGGCATCTGGGTTTTCCCCGGTTTTGATCTGTGCCAATACTGCATTTGTATTGATGTCAAATACGGTAACTGTGTTAATCCTACCATTGCTTGTAAATCCTTTTTTAAATTCCGGGGCAAATGCAATGCCATGCACGCCTGTGGTATTGGGAATAACGCCAACAGAATCTCCGGTATTTTTATTAAGGATATTGACCTGTGTGCCATGGGATACATAAATATTATCGGTAACCGGACTAACGGCTACATAATCCCATCCTCCGCTACTGGGGATGTGAAAAGTGTTAAGCACATGGTAGCCTGAGCTTTGAGCATGAGCTGCGTTGCATATAGCAAGTGCAGTAGTAAGAGCAAGTATTGATCTGAAAGATAGTTTCATTTTGTAGTTCTTTTAAGTTAATGCAATTAATATTTAGTCTTTCTGCGTTTTAATAAAATTTCCTTTTTCATCAAATATAATATCCAATCCCTTCACTTCTGCTTCATAATGAATTTCGCCATTGGCCATTTTTAACTTTGCGGCTTCCTTTAGTTTTTCTACTTTATAATTCTTAGCTAAATAGGCAGTAGCCATGGGTGGGAGCGCGCTGATTTCGATTGATTGTTCTGTTTCCATCCATGCACCGTCAGGAGCAAAAGTAGCTGACTTTTTTTGGTTGTTTTGTTTAAAGCCGGCTTCGTAATTGCCATTTTCTTTTTCCCATTTTATAGCTGTAGCGCCTGAGAAATTTTCTGTAAACGCTTTTTTAACGGGTGCAGGTACTTTTGAATCATCTAATTTCTGGGCAAATGCAGGTATGGTTGCGAGTATCAAGGCAACAAAGAACATTTTCTTCATAACAATTTATTTTTCAGAATTGATGAGTAAAGAACAAATGTATTTGTCAATTCTGTAGGTATTTTGAAGAAAAGATGGTCAACTACTTTTTTTTATGTCTATTACCCGTACCTGTATCCTTGTATTGCCGTTGTATTCATTCTCTTCGATATTATAGACCATATCGAAAGGGCCATTACGTACTGCTTCATATTTATCTGCAATGCCAAAGCCAATACCTTCTATGACGGCACCGTTTTTCTGGTGAGCTACTATCCGCAGGTGTTGGTCTTTCACAGTTTTGGACGAGCCCTGGTAATCATACAAATCTCTTGTTATGAATACAGGTTTCATATTTGCAGGACCGAATGGTTCTAATTGTTTGAGTAAATTAAAGAATGCGGGCTTTACATAGGTAAGCGGTATGTCGGCATCAATTTCTATTTCCGGGATTTGCTGTTCAGGAGTAATTGTTGCGGCAACTATTTGTTCGAAACGGGCAATGAATTCATGTACTTTATTTTCTGCCATGGTCATACCTGCGGCATAAAAATGGCCGCCATAATTCTCAAGCAGGTCGCGGCACTCATGTATCGCCTCATAAACATTAAAGCCGGATACAGAACGTGCAGAGCCGGTAGCCTTACCATTGGCATTAGTGAGCATAATAGTAGGCCGGTAATAATGATCTATGAGGCGCGATGCCACTATGCCTACAACACCTTTGTGCCAATGGGGCATATATAGCACTGTGGATTTTTTTTGCTGCAATTGTACATCGCCATCTATAATTGCAAGGGCTTCTTCGGTAGTTGTTTTATCGACTTCTTTGCGGTCGTCATTATCAGAATGCAAAGCTGCGGCAAGGGCTGGTATTTTTTCGGGGTCTGTTTCTATAAAAAATTCCACTGCCTTGCGCGCATCATCCATGCGACCGGCTGCATTGACACGCGGGCCTATTACAAATACGAGATCTGATATGGACAAAGACCTTGTAACACCTCCTAATTCTTTTAGTGTAGAGATAGCCAGGCATGGGGATTCATTTATTCTTTTTATTCCGAAGCTGGCAAGTATGCGGTTCTCGCCATCAATAGGTACTATATCGGCGGCAATGCTGGTGGCTACAAGGTCGAGGTATTGGTATACGGTTTCCAAAGGTTGTTTCCAGTGTATTGCGAGCGCCTGTGCCAGTTTGAAGCCTATGCCACAACCACTCAACTCTTTGTAAGGGTACTTGCAGTCTTTCTGTTTTGGATTTAATATGGCAAATGCGGGAGGTATATGCTCATCAGGCAAGTGGTGATCGCAGACAATAACATCAATGCCAAGAGACTGGGCATAGGTGATCATCTCCATGGATTTTATACCGCAGTCGAGTGTTATCAGCAAGGTATAACCATTGCCATGGGCATAATCGATACCTTGCTTAGATATACCATAGCCTTCGCGGTAACGGTGCGGGATATAATAAGCCAGTTCTCCTTTATACTTATTTTTGAGGAAGGAATACAATAGAGCAACAGCTGTAGTGCCATCTACATCATAGTCGCCATAAACCATTATGCGCTCATGCCATTCTATGCCTTCACTAATTCTGTCAACTGCTTTTTTCATTCCCTTCATGAGGAATGGATCATGGAGGTGTGCTAATTCGGGGCGGAAAAACAGTCTTGCGCTTTCGTAATCAGTTATACCACGCAAAGCCAGTATCTTGCATACAGCAGGGTTTATCTTTAATTGTTCGCCTAGCTTAGTTACTACTTCTTCATTGGCCTGCTTCAGGGTCCATCTTTTCTCAGGCTTCATTTCCGAAATCTAATTGTTGCACCGCATTGTGATAATCTGTTACCCATTTGCCTAAGTTATCACAAAATCCGTTGTTCTCCACATTTATAAAGAAGTCGCCTTCTTTCATTATGCGCTGCAGCAACTGATCCTGTGCATGAATACATTGTATAGCAGTATCATATGGCGTGTGGCTAAATGATACCATTTCATATACCGAGACGAACAGATCAGGGAAGCGTTTGCCGAGGTCTTTTTCTATTTTTTTACGTTCGAGGAATTTGGAGTCAGCAACTTTATCGCGCATCTCGGTGAAGTTGTCGAGTGCGAGTTGCCTTACTGCATCACCATTGGGTTTTCTCATTACCTGGTATGCTTTAAGTATAGTATCCCAGTCTTCGCCATGTTTATCCATGAGGGCAGATAATACGGTGCAATCTTCAAAACCGGCATTCATTCCCTGGCCATAAAAAGGTACAATAGCATGTGCAGCATCGCCGATCAGCGCACTCTTATCGTTGTGATACCATGAGCTGATACGAGTAGTAATGAGTGATGATGTGGGGTTGGTAAAGAAATCTTTAAGCAACTCAGGCATGAGGGCTTTTGCATCGGCAAAATGGTCGTTGAAGAATGTGGTTACATCTGCTTCTGTTTTCAGTTTTTCAAAAGATATTGGGCCTTCAAAAGGCATAAACAGCGTGCAGGTAAATGTTCCGTCAGTATTTGGAAGGGCTATGAGCATGTAATTGCCACGCGGCCAGATATGCAGGGCATTTTTTTCCACCAGCCATTCGCCATTGTGGCCCGGGAGTATGCATAGTTCTTTGTAGGCGTATTCGAGATATACCTGGTCGCAGCTTACACGGTTAAGATGCGTATAAGCCTCGCGCAATGCACTGAAAGCGCCATCTGCTCCGAAAAGGAGATCAGCGTGTATTACTTTATGAGATTGATGCGGCAGCTCGAAGGAGACGATATTATTTGCCACATCTATGTGCGTGCAGCGGTGCTCGAAGTGTATTTTTACGCCATGTTTTTCGGCAAGGGTCATGAGTTTTTTATTGAGGTCGCCACGGCTCACGGAGTATATAGCCTCGTTATTCTTGCTATATGGCTGGAAGGCGGTATTGCCATCGGGTTGATGCAGGTAGCGGCCATACATGGGTATTGCAAGCGGTTCCATTTCGGTTTTCAATCCGGCAAGTTCCAGGGCTTTCCATCCACGGTGGCTGGTAGCGAGGTTGATAGATTTGCCGGCAGAAATAGCGGCGGCGCGCATATCGGGGCGGCGCTCATAAAGATTTACTTCATAACCGCGTTTGCGAAGAATAATTGCCAGTAGCGACCCTACCAGCCCGGCACCCAAAATTGTAACCTGGCGAGACATAATTTCCTGTTTAGGTGGCAAATTAAGAAATAATAGAGTAATGCGGTGATGATAGCAGTCATATACTCAATAGCAAGATTTATTAAATGTTATGGATATCAGGATCACGAGGAGTACCTCTTAAATAGCTGGGGATTAAATATTTTTAAACTAAGGAGCAAGCCTATATAAGCGTTTGGGGTTACCTTTGTAAAAAATATTCTTATGTCTGCCTTTTTTTATGAACATGAAGTAAAATCAGGATTGAAGAATAAGCGGAAGCTTTCTGCTTTCCTGGATGGGATCATCAGCAAGCATTTGAAGAAAGTGAAAACTGCTGGAATGAATATCATTTTTTGTAATGATGCTTTTTTGCTGGAAATGAACAATAATTTTCTGGATCATGATACGTTTACTGATATCATCACTTTTGACCTCAGCGACGTGAAAAATGCTGTGGATGGGGAAATATATATCAGTGTGGAGCGTGTGAAAGAAAATGCCAAGATATTTAAGACTACCTATACTGATGAACTGCACCGGGTAATATTTCATGGTGTGCTGCACTTGTGCGGATTTAAGGACAAAAAAGAAAAGGACAAAAAGATCATGCGTGAGAACGAGGATTACTGCCTGGAACATTATAAAAAAGAATTAGCGAAATGAACATAGAAACGTTGTATGAAGATGATGATATTATTATAGTAAATAAGCCTGCCGGGCTGCTGGTAGTGCAAGACCGGTTTAATCATGACCTGCCATGCCTTAACAGAACACTGGAGGCAAAACTGGGGCAGAAGATATGGGTGGTGCACAGACGGGACAGGGATACAAGTGGTGTAATTTGTTTTGCTAAAAATGAACATGCACATCGTTACTTATCTATACTTTTCCAGGAGCGGGACGTGAATAAATTTTATGCCGCGCTGGTAGTAGGGATCGTGAACCCGCCTGAAGGCCGGATAGAAGGGGCTATTGCCGAGCACCCTGCGGCAAATGGGAAAATGATCGTGGCTAAAAAGGGAAAGATGGCCATAACGGATTATAAGGTGGTAGAACAGTGGCCGTTATATTCATTGCTCCAGTTCCAGATACATACCGGGCGTACACACCAGATAAGGGTGCATATGCAGTCTATAGGGCATCCCATAGTATGTGATGAACTATATGGAGATGGGCAGCCTTTTCTGCTCTCTAATATCAAGCGGAAATACCGCATGTCGGAAAAAGATGAGCAGGAGAAACCATTGCTGAGCAGACTGGCGCTACATGCTTACCGGCTGGAATTTAATAAAGAAGACGGCACCCCAATAGTGGCAGAAGCACCACTGCCGAGGGATATGGCGGCATGTGTGAAGCAGCTTAATAAATGGTCGAAAAGCACAATGTATCCGCCTGAAAGCAATGAATAATGAAGTTGGCAGTTCGGGCCGAACTTATTAGATTTACACGAAATTTAATAAGTATAGTTATTAAACCGATCAACTAATTGTAGCTACTCCTGCAGTATTTAAAAATAAAATCAAAAAGGATGAAATCACACATTAATATTCAAATAGAGCTTGCTGAGGATAAGATGCCGGAAACAATACAGTGGATGGCCCCGGATGGTGGTGTAGAAGATTGGCAGAATTCAAAAGCCATCTTGCTTGGGTTGTGGGACGGAGAAGAAAAATCAGCGTTGCGGATAGACCTCTGGACCAGTAAAATGATGGTAGATGAAATGAACGACTTTTATTACCAGACACTATACGGGATGGCAGATACTTATTTGCGTGCTACAAAAAATGAGGAACTGGCCACAGAGCTAAAGGAATTTGCAAAAAGCTTCATCAAAAAAGTTGCAGCAGCAGCGGAGCAAGCAGGGAAATAATTCATTTTCTCTATTGATCAATTAATCAACCATTCAACTATTTAATATGTCTCTTGAAACAAAAGTGATGGACGAACTGAAGAATGCCATGCGTGCTAAAGATGAAGCTGCATTGCGTACTCTTAGGGCTATCAAAGCAGGTATAATAATTGAAAAAACTTCTGAAGGTGCAAACGGAGAGATCAGTGAAGCTACCGAACTGAAGTTGCTTCAGAAAATGGCTAAGCAACGCAAAGATTCTTTGGATATTTTTGAGAAACAAAATCGCGAAGACCTTGCATCTAAAGAAAGAGAAGAGCTGGCGATATTAGAAAAATTCCTGCCAAAGCAAATGTCGGCCGATGAGCTGAGGGCGGAAGTGAAAGCGATCATAGAGCAGGTAGGCGCAAAATCAGCTGCTGATATGGGTAAAGTAATGGGCGTGGCCAGCAAGCAACTTGCGGGCAAGACGGATGGCAAGGCAATATCTGAGATGGTGAAGCAATTATTAGCTTAAAACCTTTTTGCCTGAGGGCATAATTTTAAATGTAATGGTTCTTGATGTAATCGGGATTATACTCATCCTTTTATTCTTTATACGCGGCTACTCCAAAGGTTTTATTGTGGCCGCGTTTTCTGTATTGGCAATATTGCTGGGTATACTTTGTGCGCTTAAACTTTCCCAGTCTCTTGCCACATGGTTGCTGGCAAAAGGATATGTGACATCCGGCTGGGTGCAGATCATTAGTTATGTTTTGCTGTTTGTAGTAGTTGTGCTGCTGGTGCATCTTGTCGCAAAACTAGTGGAGAAAGCAGTGGAGGGGTTGATGCTGGGCATGGTAAATAAGTTGCTCGGAGGCATTCTATATGCGTTTCTGGGCGCGGTATTGTGGAGCTCACTGTTATGGATAGGCGGGCGAATGCAGATCATAGGGCAGGAGACGATCAATGCTTCTAAAACTTATCCGTGGCTTTCAAGATTGGCTCCATTGTTTTTTGAGCAGGCCGGTAAGTTGTTGCCATTTGTGAAAGACACTTTCGACAAACTAGCACATTTCTTTGATACGGTAAATCAAAAAATTCCCGGCGATGTGGGTGCTCATTGATAACTACGATTCATTTACGTACAT